>JADLEY010000011.1 GCA_020845875.1 Candidatus Nomurabacteria bacterium | reverse complement strand
GATATTCATGAAGTGGTATTTTTTGGCGCGCCGGATATTTTACTTGCCCGCTCGGCGCTTGATGGGGTGGCACAAAAGACAATCCTCCGGCAGATAGAGGAGTTTGCCTCTTCCGGGGAGCGAGTGCTTGGGGTAGCGAGCAAGGCAGTCAGTGGGGGAGAAGATTTTTCTCTTTCGAAAGATGTGCCGACGGGGAGCTTATCCTTTGATGGGCTGATTACTTTTCGCGACCCCGTGCGCCCGAGCATCGCCTCCGTGATGAAGCGGGTGCATGACGCCGGTATCAAGACGGTCATACTGACTGGCGACCATCGCGGCACCGCGGTGGCGGTAGCGAGGGAAATTGGCATGGCAGTCGACGACCGCTCGGTGCTCGATGCCTCAGAGCTCGAAGGGCTCTCTGATCGGCAGCTTATGGAGCGGCTCCCGCGTCTCTCCGTGATTGCCCGAGTGACGCCGTTTGATAAGCTGCGTATTGCCACGCTGTACCAAAAGATGGGCGAAGTGGTGGCGATGACAGGAGACGGGGTGAACGACGCTCCGTCGATTAAGCAGGCGGATGTCGGTATTGCGATGGGCTCGGGTACTGAGGTGGCGCAGAGCGTGGCGGACCTGGTGCTTCTCGATGACAATTTTGAGACAATCGTTGCCGCCGTCGAAGAGGGAAGGCAAATAGTGGGGAATATCAGGAGGGTGTTAGTATACCTGCTCTCAAGCATTACGGACGAGCTCATCCTTATCGGCGGAGCGCTCA
This sequence comes from Candidatus Nomurabacteria bacterium, assembly GCA_020845875.1. GTDB lineage: Bacteria > Patescibacteriota > Minisyncoccia > Phycocordibacterales > UBA9973 > UBA4124. Next base: position 55,787 of record JADLEY010000011.1, on the reverse strand, counting down.
TTGTGGGAGTGCCGCTGCCGCTCTCCGCACTCCAGATACTATGGGTAAATTTCTTTGCCGACAGCTTCCCGGCAATTGCGTTTGCTTTTGAGAAGGAGCCGAATGCGCTGATGCACCGCCCGCATCGCACCTCGCTCTTTGATCGGCCGATGCGATTTTTGATTGTGGTGATCGGATTTTCGACCAGCGTCTTTCTCTTTGCGCTCTACCTGTTTCTTACTTCGCGCGGACATGATGCGCAATTGGTGCGCACGTTTATGTTTGCCGCGTTTGGCACCTACACGCTCTTTGTTGCCTTTTCGGTGCGAAGTCTCGAGCGCAGCATTTTCTCATTTTCACTCTTCTCCAATCGCTACCTCACCGGCGGCACGCTCCTTGGTGTGATGTTGATGGTGGCGGCGATTTACTTGCCTGCGCTGCAGGTCCTCCTCGGTACCGTTGCGCTCCCGCTTCCATGGGTAGGGGGAGTGCTTCTGATTGGGGTGTTCAACATCGCTCTCATCGAGGGTGCGAAGCGATTATTTAAAATGAAGCGGTATACTGAAAAGTCTTATGCTTAACCACCTTTTCATTTTTGTCGGTGCGCTCTTTATGGTGATTCGTGGCTCCACCGCTGCGACGATCTACGCGAGCCGGCTCGCTCGGGGCCTGCGGCTGCCGACGTACACAGTCGGATTTATCGTCATCGCTATTATTTCTATTCTCCCTGAGACGTTTATCTCGCTCAACGCTGCGCTCAGTGGCATTCCTGCGTTTGGGCTCGGTATGCTCTTCGGTTCCAATATCGCCGACCTTTCGCTCATTGTCGCGATCTGTGTGTGGTATGCGGGCAGGAGCATAAAAGTGGAGAGCAAGATTTTGAAAAATCACGCCATCTACCCGTTTCTCCTTCTCCTACCGCTTATCCTTGGCTTCAACGGACACCTCTCTCGGATGGAAGGGCTCGCCCTGATTCTCGCTGGGGGGGCATTTTATTATTTTGCTTTTCAAAAAAAGGGAGGGGAAGAGGCGCATGCCCACGCTGGCAGTGCGCGTACTCGTTCAAAGGCGCTCGGGCAGCTCCTCATCAGCATGGCGATTCTCCTTATCGGTGCGCACTTCACGGTCACCTCGGCGAGCGCGATTGCGGAGGGGCTCGGAGTAAATCCCATCCTCATCGGGATGCTGGTGGTGGGGCTCGGGACAACCATGCCAGAGCTTTTCTTCTCGCTCCAGTCGCTCAAAAAGCACGATGACTCGCTTGCTATCGGCGACCTCCTCGGCACCGTCCTTGCGGATGCGACGATAGTGGTGGGACTCTTGGCGCTGGTGAGCCCGTTTTCTTTTCCGCAGCGTATCATTTATGTCACCGGCGCCTTTATGGTACTCGCATCGTTTATCCTCTTTCGCTTTATGCGCTCGGGACGCACGCTCTCTCGGCGCGAAGCGTGGCTCCTCTTTTTCTTCTGGCTCGCCTTTGTGGTGGTGGAATTTTTTGCCGCCACCTAAAAAAGAAAAGCCGCCGCAGATACTGCGACAGCTTTTTTGTGTCCTGTAAGCCACTACTGTTTTCCCGGAGTTCCTAGCGGGAGCTCGTTTGCTGTAACCATGTCCGCCAGCGCAAACCACAACTCTTTTGTATACACAAAAGGTTCGAGGTGCTTGCGAATAGTCCCCGCGTCCCATTTCCGCGTTTTGATGACGGTGCCAAGGAGCGCAGGGTAGTCGGTTTTGACCGCTTCCATAAAGGCGAGTGCGTCTTTGTCTTCTGTAACGCTTTCGGCAAACGCCTCCCCGAGGCGTAGCGCATCCTGCTTGCCGTACTTTCTCATGGTGGAGGTGGCATCTATCACGGTCGCTTTTCCGCTCCCGATAAGCGCAAGCAGAAGGGCAAAACTCGCCTCTTTGTTTTCACCGTTTCTCTCGTTGGAGAAGAAGTTGATGTATTTGTTTACTTCACCATTTGCGCCAGCGAACAGGACGGGGAAGACGATTTTTGCCGCGGAGAGAAGGTCTCGTTGCGGCGGGATGATTGTATTCATGTGCAAGTTTTTTCTATATAGTACATATTTATGTATATTTGTCAATTTGACATACTATACCCATCATGATATAGTGAGTAAAACTTTTACAACATGGATACAATCATTCTCTTGCAGGTAGTAGGTATTGTTGCGCTCGCTCTTCTCATCATTTTTTTACCAAAGATGGTGAATAAAGAAAAACTCGCTTCCTTTTGGGAGAAGTTTTCTCAGCGTCTGAAAGATATCACATGGCCAAAAATGAAAGCACCAAAAATTCCAAAAGTGCCGAAAACGGAGAAGGTGTCAGAAGCGGTAACATCTCGAAAGCTCACCTTTCCGAAGTTGCCCACGCTACCATCTATCAATTGGCGGAAGGGAGGGAAGTGGGCAGGAGGCCTGCTTGCAGTCTCGCTCTTGGTGTGGGTTGCTGTAAGGGTGGTGTGGCCGCTGTTGCGGGGACTTTCTTCAGTTCGATTGAAGGCTCCGTCGCTCAATTGGAACATGCCGCCGTTTCTGCGAGTGCTGTGGACATTTGTTGCAGACAATCCGTTTGTTGCCGTTGCCGCACTCCTTCTTTTCCTTTCGCTCGGCATTCGCCTTGTGTACTGGAAATGGACAGGAGAGCCGACGCTCCGGTGGAGGCAGCGGAGTTACTGGACGCTCTTTGCGGGGCTGGTGCTTCTCCTCTTTTCGTTTGGTGTCGTCCGCATGGATGCTACCGAACGGGCATGGTATGAAGGGAAGCTTGCTGCTCCGCAAAGTGATGACAATCGCCTCCAGCTTCTTGTTGTGCAGGATAGCCTGCAACGTGCACTGCTTGCCGAACGGCGACGAGGAGATTCACTCTTCCAACTTCCTCGGACAGTTATTATGGGACCGCCGCAGGAGAGTACGGAGCATTTCGTTCCACCTCGTATTCAAAAAACCAACGTACCTTTAGTACAAAAGAAGAAAGGAAAAATGCCTTCGCTCTTTCGTTGTCACAAAAAGAATACAACAAAGAGAAGTCCACGTGTAGTGGTACAAGACAACCGCTATCAATTCTGACAAATGTCTCCCGTAGAAATACGGGAGATTTTTATTGTGTACGAAAGGTGATCAGTATGAGCTCTGGTGTATTGAATAGGCGATAAGGAGGGCCAAAGGTGCCGATGCCACTGGAGGTGATGACGGTCATATTCTCATACTTTTGCATACCGTGAGAGAAGCGGCCATAGATGCCTTTGATAAGATAATTCATCGTCCAAAATTGCCCGTTGTGCATGTGCTCGGAAACTTGCAGGTCGACGTCGGCGCGTGCTGTAGATGCGAGTGATGTCGGCGAAGATGAAGGGGATGGTTAATTAAAATATTCTTATGTGATGATTCTATTTACTACTTTTTCTGAAAAACGCGTGTAGTTTACTAATCTGAAATGTGTATCTGAGACGAGCACTGCAGTCCTGTCATCTCATGATACAGGCGCCTGCGAGAGTGTAACGGTATACTCTAGCACAACGAGCATTCTGCTCTGGGCGAGACCGGTGACAATGAGGATGCCTGCAAGAGAGAGTGTTGCCCTTGCGACCTACACCGGGAGCGTGAAGTGTAAAAGTGCAGCAACACCCAAAAGAAGTGTGAAGACGAGTGCACTTATGAAGATATAGAGTACAGCGCCTGCAATGATATGTACGACTGCGTAGAGCGGGTGTGAGGATACTCCCTGCAAAGAGAAAGGGGATGAGGAGTAAGATAAGGAAATCAATTTTTGTTTGCAAACCATTGAAGCGCAGTGCGGTACCATAGGCGCGATCGGTCAGATAGGAGATACTAATGATGGCACCAGAAGTGAGGATACCAAAAAGGATGCGAGACACCGGACGAGTGTAAGACATGCTACAATCCCGGTATGAGCGCATTTGATGAAGCATATAAAGCACTCAATCCGGAGCAAAAGCGGGCAGTCGAGACAATAGATGGGCCGATCATGGTAGTTGCTGGACCGGGGACAGGAAAGACGCAGATACTCACACTGCGCATCGCCAATATCCTTGCGAAGACCGATACTGAACCGGAACAGATCTTGGCACTCACCTTTACCGAAGCTGCTGCACATAACATGCGCCGTCGCCTCGCCGAGCTCATCGGTAATCCAGCGTACCGCGTCGTTATTAGTACTTTTCACGGATTTTGCAATGAGGTGATCCGACGGTTTCCTGAAGACTTCCCGCGCGTGATAGGGAGTAGTGCCATCACCGATGTCGAGCAGGCGGCAGTTGTAGAGGAGATTATCGAAAATGGCTCATTCGTCCTTCTCAAACCGTTCGGCGACCGTTTGCTCTATGTACGAGATATTGTATCTACTATGAGTGAGCTCAAACGCGAAGGTGTCACACCAGAGAGATTTGCAGCGCTCGTTGCAAAAGAGAAAGACACATTTGCGCATATTGAAGATCTCTATCACGAAAAGGGTGCATACAAAGGCAAGATGAAGGGCGAATATATCAAGCTGGAGCGCAAACTTCTGAAAAATGAAGAACTCGCGCAAGTATATGCCAAGTATCAGGACAAGCTCGCCGAGCGCAAGGCGTATGATTTCTCGGATATGATTTTAGAAGTACTCACTGCGCTGGAGACCAATCCGACACTGCTCCAGCTCCTTCAAGAAGAACACCAGTATGTGCTGGTAGACGAACATCAAGATACCAACAACGCGCAAAACCGCATCATCGAGCTCCTGATGAGTTATCACGGTGATCGCCCCAATCTCTTTGTGGTGGGAGATGAGAAGCAGGCAATATTTCGCTTCCAGGGCGCGAGCATCGAGAACTTCCAGTATTTCAAAAACAAATACAAAGACGTGCGGCTCATTGCACTCACCCACAACTACCGCTCCACGCAGGCGGTGTTAGATGCGGCGGACTCGCTCCTGTCATCGGGACTAAAAAAGAACGCACCCCACGCAGAAGTGCCGATACAAATCGGAGAGTTTGAAAACCCTGCGAGCGAGCGGTACTTTGTGGCTCACGATATCAAAGAAAAGATAAAAAGCGGTGTCGTGCCAAACGAAATCTCTATTTTGTACCGCAACAACGCGCATGCATTTCTTGTGGCCGGCGACCTCGCACGGCTCGGCATCCCGTACCAGATAGAGAGTGATCAAGATTTATTTACGCAATCAGATGTTGCGCGGCTCCTTATCATCATGCGCGCTGTTGCGTACTACGGAGACGACATGTATGTCGCTGAGTTTCTTCATGTACCCCTCTTCGGCATTGACCCGCTGGACGCATACAAACTCCTTCGCAAAGGCGCTGATGCGAAAGAAAAAATACTTTACGATTTACTCACGCACTCCGAAGTCGCAGAAATAAAAGCACTTGGTGAAAAAATGAAAGCATGGGTTCGGGAGAGTAAGAAAAAGGATTTGCTCGCATTCTTTGAGCACATCATGCGCGATGCGGGGATGTTGGAGGATATGCTTGGTAAACCAGATGCGCCTGAAAGATTCGATGCAATCAATGCACTCTTTGACCAAGTTCGGCAGCTTGTTGCACGCAAGAGCGATGCCACGCTTGCGGACTTCTTCGCATACCTTGCGACGGTGCAAAAACATAAGCTCTTTATCAAACGCCAAACTGCGACCTCCACGGAAGGGAAGGTACGTCTTATGACGGTGCACAAATCCAAAGGCCTTGAGTTCGGTCATGTCTACCTCATCGGCGCCACTGAGGGCACCTTCGGCGGCAAAATAGATCGCGATAGATTACCGCTCATTGAGAGCGTGTACAAAATGGTATAATTCTCGTATGAAAACACTTCTAAAAATTATTTGCGCTCTGGCGGTGCTGGTAGGTGTGGTGTGGGTAGTGCGAGGCATGATAGGAGTGAATGATGGGTCAGTTCCTGAGGTGAGTGTGTCTGATACCAGTGCTCCTGCGGTGTCAGGAACCGATGCAACAGACGGCACCTACTGCTTCTCAAAAAATCTCAATAAGGATGTCACTGATGTGACGCTGACGATTGCAGGCGATACGGTAACGGGAACAATGAATTGGATTCCGTGGGAAAAAGACAATGCACGCGGCACGCTTGCCGGTACGCTCCTGCCAAATGGGGAGATCCAACTTCTCTATGACTACATGATAGAAGGGTCGCACCAAACGGAGGAGAAAATAATGAAAATAGAATACGGCAAGCTCCTCATCAAACACGGCGAGCTCACCGATCCGAAGTACGACGGGCACCTTGTATACAAAGACGCAAGCACTGCGGTCTATAACGAAGTGCTTGAGAAGTGTGAGTAGGGGAAATAAAAAATGCGCTAGGTCTTGCCTAACGCATTCAACTAATTTTCCTTTCACGGACCGACACAGAAGAACTCTCTGATGCACCAGTATGTACTGTCGTTTTGCATGCCAGTAGAAGTGCGATCGAATCTGCACGGATTGCCTGAGCGATGCATGTATCTCTGACGAAATGCCTGTATCCACGGCTGGATTTCATTCTCTTCTTCCAGTACTTTTTCTACATGATGCTGTACATCAAATGCGGATGCACCGGGGAGTAATTTCCCTCTGCGGCTAAAGACCGTATCAGCATCAGCTTTTTGGCATCTAACAAGATATGCAGTCCAGATAAGATGCAAGCGTCCGTCATAGATAGCCATACTGACTGACACATCAGATACCTTTCGTGGATACGATGCCGCGTATCGCTCTTTGAGCGTTTGTGCAACCGTTGCTTCAAAAGTATTGGCGCTCAAGTGAGCGTCGGTGAAGTTTGCTGATGAATACTCATATGTAATCTCTTCCTTATCAGAAGGAGGAGTGTTGCACTGCATGAAAATGAGTAGACAAAGAACGACAATGTATTTTTTCATTCCTTAAGTTTTCTTTACTTTACATATATAAAAAGATATGTCAATAACACCAAAAAATGCTACAATCCCTCTATGGACGACGAACGACGGTTGTTTTATGTAGCGCTGACGCGTGCCAAGGAGCGCGTGACGATAACCTATGCGCGAGAAAATGAGGAGCACAAGGAGACGCTGCCGAGCACATTTGTGGGTGAAATAAAGTCGGAGCTTGTGGAGCGGATAGATGGAGCAGCATGGGACGAACGCGCAAGAAATGATAGAGAGTTTCAGTTTGCCCCCGAAAAATCTTCTGAGGAAGATTTTTCGGGGGTTGCTGATAGTAAAGCATTCGTGAACGAGCTGTTTGAAAAACAGGGGCTCTCGCCGACGGCGCTCAATAATTATCTGGAATGTCCGTGGAAGTATTTTTATGTGAATCTCATTCGCATTCCGGCTGCACAGACCGTACATCAGTTTTACGGCATCGCCGTGCATGCTGCGCTCAAGGATTTTTTCGATATGCTCAAAAAAGAAGAGGTTGGAACAGAGTATCTCGTAGAGAGCTTCAGAGGCCACTTGCATCGCCAGCCGCTTGGCGCACGGGATGTGGAAGAATTGCTGAAGCGTGGGACGGAGGCGCTCACCGGCTGGCACAAGGAGTATTTGGGCTCGTGGAACCTGCGCACTGCGACAGAGGTGCGCATCAACGGCGTTGAGCTGGTGGAGGGAGTAAAGATTACGGGCGTTTTGGATAAAGTGGAATATGTTGATGACAACATTGTAGAAGTCGTGGACTACAAAACCGCGAAGCCAAAAAGTCGCAATGAGCTGATGGGCAAGACAAAGGAAAGCGATGGCAACTACTTCCGCCAGCTCGTTTTTTACAAACTGCTGCTCTCGCATTTCAAAGACGGTGCTCTCTCGATGCAGTCCGGCACGATTGACTTCGTGGAGCCAAGCGATACGGGGAAGTATAAAAAGGAAACATTTGAGATAACGAATGAGGAAATGTCCGAACTCACTGATACCATTCAGCGCGTTGCCGACGAAATCCGCAACTTATCGTTTTGGGACAAAATCTGTGATGATAAAAATTGTGAATATTGCAGGCTCCGCACTTTCGTGAAATAAGAATTCCCCGCTATGGTATAAGCGGGGAATAAACGTCTGCAATTCTACTATGCAAGAAGTCTCACCAGTACAGGACGTTCAGTGCCAAAACAACCGCCGGTAAAAAAGTGATAATCCTTTTTAAATTTTCCAGAGGATTTATCATACCGGAGAGTGGTTACTTTGTTTGTGCCAAGTGTTTCCTGGGTAAAAAATCCAATAAACTCTTTTTCTTTCCAGGTAGGCGGAAGGTGTTGCTGTTGAGAAAGCAGTCTGTCAACAAATGATTCTTCAACAAAGGCAATTTCTCTTTGAGATTGAAGCCCTCTGTAAAAATCGTCTCCAAAGATTGATTTTTGGCCGATAGCGCCAGGTACCAGTGCGGTACCAGAAAGGTGGTTCTCCTTGCAGGGGATTAGTGAGAAATGTGTCTCACTAACGATTCTTTCAAGCATGCGTAGATGGGTTTTTGAATGAAACAAAAATAAGTACTTCGAATATATCATATCATTTTTAATGAAAATGTCAAATAGGAGAGAAGAGGTATTTTTGCTATAATTTACAAACGTTTTATGGCAAAGGCTACCACAAAAGGCGCATATGGTGCAGAGCAAATCTCGGTCCTTGAGGGATTGGAGCCGGTACGCAAGCGTCCTGGTATGTACATCGGATCTACCGGCCCTGATGGCCTGCATCACCTCATTTGGGAGATTTTTGACAACTCGCGCGACGAGGCGATGGGGGGTTATGCCGACCGCATCGAGGTGACACTCCTGCCTGGTGATATGGCACGCGTCGTGGACAACGGCCGCGGCATCCCTGTAGATATTCACCCGAAGACGAAAGTGTCTGCGCTTGAAACCGTGATGACGACGCTCCACGCAGGAGGAAAGTTTGGCGGCGACGGCAGCGGCTACAAAGTCTCAGGAGGTCTTCACGGCGTGGGGGCATCGGTGGTAAACGCACTCTCTGACTACACGCGCGCAGAGGTGCACAAAGACGGCGCTATCTGGGTGCAGGAATACTCAAAGGGCAACAAAAAGGCTGCAGTAAAAAAGACAGGGAAGACCGACCACAACGGCACCATCATCACCTTCCAGCCCGACCCGACGATTTTTAAGGAGGGTACACATTTCGACTGGAAGACAGTCGTTGATCGACTCCGTCAGCAGGCGTATTTGGTGAAGAGCCTGCGCGTCACTATCATTGATGCCCGCGAGGTGACAGGAAAGTTTGATGCTACCGATACAGTGTGGTTCAAAGACCTCGGGCTCGAAGCACCGTCGCTCACGTTCTATTTCGAAGGAGGACTCCAGTCACTCGTGCGCCACTACAACAAGTTTCAAAAACCGATTCATGACACGGTGTTTTATTGCGAAAAAGAAATTGATAACGTCACTGTCGAGGTCGGCCTTCAGTATGTCGATGATATCTCCGCCCGTATCGTGCCGTTTGCAAATAATATCTACAACAGCGAGGGCGGCACACATATCACCGGATTTAAGATGGCGCTCACTCGCCTCATCAACAATTACGCCAAGAAAAATAATCTGGTAAAAGAGGCAGACGGTGCGTTTTCTGGCGACGATGTCCTTGAAGGACTCACTGTGGTAGTCTCCGTGAAGCTCCCCGAAATCCAGTTTGAAGGACAGACCAAGGCGAAACTCGGCAGCATGGAAGCACAGGGTGCAGTGGCGAGCGTCTTCGGTGATGCGTTTGGTACCTTCCTCGAAGAGCATCCCGACGAAGGCAAGGCGATTGTGAACAAGGTGCTCCTCGCGCTTCGCGCGCGCAAGGCAGCAAAGGCAGCAAAGGAATCTATCCTGCGCAAAGGCGCACTCGAAGGCATGACGCTTCCGGGGAAGCTCGCCGACTGTCAAAGCCGTGATGCCGAAGAATCAGAGCTCTTCATTGTGGAAGGAGACTCTGCAGGAGGTACCGCAAAGATGGGTCGCGACCGCCGTACGCAGGCGATCTTGCCGCTGCGCGGAAAGATTCTCAATGTGGAGCGCGCGCGTCTCGACCGCATGCTCGCGAGTCAGGAAATCAAAAATCTTGTCATCGCGATGGGTACCTCTATTTGTGACACCTTCGATCTTTCAAAGATGCGCTACCACAAAATTCTTATTGCGACTGATGCCGACGTAGACGGAGCGCATATCCGTACCCTCATCCTCACGCTCTTTTATCGCTATTTCCGCGAGGTGATTGACGCTGGCTACATCTATATCGCACAACCACCGCTATACAAAATCAAGAAAGGGAAGGAAATCGCCTATGCTTACAGTGACGATGAGAAAAATAGTGTTCTCAAGAGCATGGGTGCGGGCGCAGGAGAAGAGATAGAGGCGACGGAAGAAACAGAAGAAGCTGCGGAGGAAGAAGGAGAAGACGAAAAGAAGAAGCGCACTGCAAAGGTATCAGTCCAGCGCTACAAGGGTCTGGGAGAGATGAATGCCGAGGAGCTTTGGGAGACGACGATGGACCCGGCACACCGTGTCATCAAACAGGTGACTATCGAAGATGCTGAGGAGGCAAACGAGACATTTGATATCCTCATGGGTACCGAAGTCGGTCCACGTAAAAGTTTCATTCAGTCCAACGCCAAGATGGCGAATCTGGATATCTAACAACATCCCCCGCAATACGCGGGGGATGTTGTTATTTCAATTCGGTTTTTAGAAACTTCTTGAGGTCTTTGAGGTGTGATTCTTTTTCCTTGGCGAGCTTGGTCCAAAACGCTTTGACTTCTTTGGATTTTGCGTCTTTGATATAGAGCTTCTTGATGCGCCAGAGACTCTTGGATTCTTGTACAAACTGTGTGGTCAAATTGTGAATATTATTGTTTTCCATAAGGGAAGTGTAACATATTGACAGTTTCAGCAATTTTCATAGTATACAAAGAAATAGCACATCTATGAGAAATATAACGTTTTTGTATTTTTCTCGGAAAGATATATCTGTTGAGGATGATGATGTCAGAGACATTTTAGGGACGATTCCTGACGCAACGGTTCATATTGCCGAAGTTGTGTTCCGCAAGCAATTCTTCAGGTCAACAAAACCGATCGATGTTCTTATTTTAAGTAAAGAGATTGTAAATAAAAAAATAATTTCTGTCTTAAAACGAGTGATACGTGCGTTACCTCATCAAAAACAGCCAGTTATTTTTTCGCTTTCAGATAAAAATTTGAAACGATCGAGAAGAAAAAGTTTGATTGATGCCCAGTTCAAAAGTCTGGAAGACGTCGCAAAATTCTTAACAGCACCGTGATTCACTACAGCGTAGCAGCAATGCTACGCTTTTTATTTCATCAGTGATGCGAACGGCAAAGTCTACTACCCTGATCCTTTCGACTTTGAAAATGTTTTGACATGGAATTTCTCCATTATACACCCGGTTGACACGGGCTGCCTACTTGCTACAGTCAAGAAAACACAGCACCATGAGTATCACTGTTAACAAGAAGGTGGTTGTATTCCACCATGGAGAAGGGGTAAATGATGCTCTCAGAGAGGTAATCAGCGGATGGTTTGATAAGAAAGAGGTGTATATCAAACCGGTGCACTACCTTGCGATTCATGAGGAGGTTACTTTTAAAAAACGAGCAGATGTCGTCATTTGCTCGCCAAGTGTGAGTAATCACGGAGATCGTATTGCGGACGCATTTGCAAGCGAAGCACCGATTGTCTGTATCGGGGCAACTATCGATCGGCGAAGCGACCTTGTTATCTATGTTTCTCGTTTACAGGACTTTGACTACAAGAAATATCGAAAACAACATCATTTATCTTAAAAAGAAAGAAGCGGGACGGTCCGCTTCTTTTTTGTTTCTCTATGTTCGTGTCGTGATTTTTTCTTTAAGGAAGGGGAGAAGTGTCTCTGTTGTGAGAGGAACTTTTTCTTCGCCGCGACCTTCCAGTGTGAGAGCGGTACTATCTACTTCTTTGTCTCCAATGACGAGAAGGTAGGGAACCTTTTCCTGTTTTGCATTGCGCACTTTCTTGCCGAGCGTTTCGTTGGAGCTGTCGATTTCGACGCGGATACCTGCTGTTTTGAGAGTATCAAAAAGTTCGGTCGCATAACCGATGTGCTTTTCGGAGACGGGAAGTATCTGGAGCTGTACCGGAGCGAGCCAGAGAGGGAAGGCTCCCTCGTACTTCTCGATAAGAAATGCCATGATGCGTTCGATTGCGCCGATAGAAGAACGATGCACAACGAATGCCTGATGCTCGGCGCCGTCTTCGCCAGTATAGACAAGATTGAAGCGGCTCGGCATACAGAAGTCGTACTGCACAGTAAAGGCAGTGTCTTCTTTGCCGTTGACGTTTTTCATCTGGATATCGATTTTAGGACCATAAAATGCTGCTTCGTCTTTTGCTTCTTCAAATTTCGAACCGCGAGAGATCATTAGGTCGCGCAAGAGTCCTTCGCCTTTTTCCCACGCAGCATTGTCGTTGTAGTATTTCTCAGTGTTGGCACGGTCGCCGAGAGAGAGACGGTAGCGGTAGTCTTTGTCGAGAACGAGTCCGAAGATACTGGTGACGTATTCAATGAGGTCGAGTGCTTTGCCGATCTCTTCTACTGCCTGTTCTTCGCTGGCGCAGATAATGTGCGCATCAGCGAGACAAAAAGTGCGTACGCGCTGGAGCCCCATCAGTTCACCCGACTGTTCGTAGCGGTAGAGCTGGGCGAGCTCGGCAATACGCATCGGCAGTTCGCGGTAGCTGTGCGGTTTGGAGAGGTAGAGTTCAAAATGGTGCGGACAGGTCATAGGACGGAGCATAAACTCTTCGTCGTCAATGACAATTGGTGCATACATGGAATCTTTGTAGTGCGGATAGTGGCCGGATTTTTTGTAGAGATCGAGCTTGGCGATATCAGGAGTGCGCACATGAAGGTATCCACGGCGAATTTCCTCGTCTACAATAAATCGTTCAAGCTCGCGGCGAACAGTAGCGCCCTTTGGGAGCCAGAGGGGGAGTCCTTTGCCGACAGTATCGGAAAAGGTGAAGAGCTCAAGCTCTCGACCGAGACGCTTATGATCTCGGCTGTGTTCTACCGGTTCAGTCATAGACAAACTATATCACCAATAACAAAAATACCAAACGACGTCCGTCGCTTGGTATTGGAATAAATCTACTCACCTTCGTAAAATCGTTTCGTGTTTAGATTCATGAGTGCAAAGGCGTACTCACGATTCCAGGTCTTTAATGATTCGATACAATTATAGAGACAATATTGGTGATTTTTAATTACCACCTTTTCGATACCTTCGATAGGTTCCCATGATAGAATACCGGAATCTTTTTTGTAAGGTTCTCCGCTACTTCTGTACTTCTTTACAAGAAAGTACACTTTGTAATGGCGTTCCCCTGGAATAGTACTGGAAAATTCTCCTGCAAAGCATACAGATGCATCCTCTAGGATAAACCCTGTCTCTTCCAACATCTCACGCTTTGCTGCATCAAGTACGGTGGAATCTATTTCTTCCATTTTTCCTCCAGGAAATTTTTTCTTCCTCGTTTGGTCGAATCTTTTGTATTCATCAATGATGATTACTTCAGGACCTCCTTTTTTTGGTAGTTGCGGGATGATGAGAATGACAGAGATAGATACCTTGCTTGAAAGTTCTAAGCAGAGCGCTTCTTGTTCTGACAATATCTGATAGAGCACTGAGCGTGTTGGTTGTTTGTACATTTACATATTTTTTTTTTGTCGAAATACAAAATCGTATTTGATAGCATTATAGCATATCTTTAGTTATAAGTCAATCTACTTGTGAACGAATTATCCGCAACATGTTGTTTTTTTCTTCTGTTGCTGGTATAGTGACTGTATATGGTAGTACGAATGAGACATACCCGTGCACACTCGGCAAATCGCCGCAGTCATCATGCACTCAAAAGTCCTGCGCTTTCTTCTGATAAGAGTGGAACTCTGCACCTTCGTCATCGCGCGACCAAGGACGGCATGTACAAGGGTCGTTCGGTCGGCAAAGATCAGGTCAAAAAGACCATCCGCCGCCAGAAGCGCGCTTCGGCAAAGAAGTCATAATTATTTCTTCATCACTCCCTGTTCTTTATGGCAAATCGACATCTCTCACGCTCTATCGTTCTACAATCACTCTTTGAGTGGGACTTTGTTGGTAAACCAGAGGAGCTTAAGTCAATTGTAGATCGTACCATCGCTGAGTTTGCTCCTGGACATGGTGATAATGCATTTATCTACGAACTTGCCGAAACAGTACAACGCAAGCAGGTAGTACTCGATGAGATTATTACCAAAGCAGCACCAGAGTGGCCACTAGAAAAGATTGGCAATGTCGATCGTGCGGTACTGCGTATGGGACTTGCAGAACTTCTCTTTGGAGACAGAGAACAGGTGCCGCCCAAGGTAGCAATTAATGAGGCGATCGAGCTTGCCAAAACTTTTGGCGGAGAAAACAGCGGCAAATTCGTCAATGGTGTACTCGGTGCCGTCTACAAAGAAATCGGCGAACCTGGAAAGGATCAAACGAGTAAGCCCAAGATGAAGAAGGTGCGTGAACCCGAAGCGCCTGTAGATCCTGCGACACTGCCAGTAGAAGGCAAGGCAGGGGGTATTATTTATGCAATACATGAAGGTGTTGCGTATATGGGACTTGCGCACGATGTCTTTGGCTACTGGACTATCTTAAAAGGAAGCGTTGAAGAAGGGGAGACACAGGAAGCGGCGGCAATCCGCCAGATCAAAGAGAAGAGTGGACTCGATGTTTCGCTCGAGGGTGAGCTTGGCGGTATCGACTATGTCGCGTCGCATCCCGAAAAAGGGAAGATTCGCAAGGTAGTCACCTACTTCCTTGCACATGCGCCGTATCAGGAGATGGTACTCAAGACGAGCGGCGGACTTGATAAGCTTGGCTGGTTTCAGCTGCACGAGGTGCTTGACCTTACCGTCTACGATGATATATTGCCGCTGATTGCTAAGGCAGTCGAAAAGATTAGTACTACTCAGTAGATGTTGGTTTGTCGATTGGAGGCGCTGCCTCGCATCGAGAGATGAGCACCCACATTCATTCCTTATGAAAGATTTTACCCCATTTGAACAAGTGCTCGGTATTACGTTTCAAAACAAGAAGCTGCTCGAGCACGCTTTTATCCATCGTTCGTACATCAATGAAAATCCTAAAAGTGGACTCGAACACAACGAACGCCTCGAGTTTCTCGGCGATGCGGTTCTCGAGTTGGTTGTTACCGATTACCTTTTTGGTACCTATCCGACATCTCCGGAAGGAGAACTTACCGCCTATCGCAGTGCCATCGTCAATGCAGTGATTATTGCCGAGGTAGCGCAAGTACTTGGTATGAATGACTACCTTCTTCTTTCCAAGGGAGAAGCAAAAGATACTGGACGTGCGCGCTCTACTATTCTCGCCAATACCTATGAGTCGTTTGTTGGTGCGCTCTACCTCGATCAAGGGTATGAGCCATGTAAGGAATTTATCTATCGGACGCTTCTTCCACGATTGGAAGAGATTATCGCCAAGAAAGCATGGAAGGATGCCAAGAGTCTGGTGCAAGAAGAAGCGCAAGAACGCCTCGGAGTGACGCCGTCATACAAGGTGCTTGCTGAGGTCGGTCCTGACCACGACAAATGGTTTACTATCGGTATCTTTTTTGGAGAAGACAAAATTGCCGAAGGGAAGGGGCGAAGTAAACAAGAGGGGCAGCAGCTCGCAGCAAAGGCAGCACTGGATTTCAAGGGCTGGTAAGCATGGTATACTGCATGGGTATGATAAAAAATAAGCGTACCCGAATGATTATTATTGTGGTGCTTCTGCTCATCGCGGTGTACCTTTTTGTAACAGCGTAGTTGTATTGATATGGATATACAGAATGTAAAAGAAAAACTGTCGAAAGAAAATCTCACCGATTTTTCAGGAAAGAAAAAGGGAAAGAAAACTATTCTTGCCGCAGTGATTATGGTACTGCTCGGTGCGCTCGGACTTGAGGCGACCAACAACGACTTTGATCTCGGTAAGCTCTTGAAGGGAGATTCGCTCCAGGAGGCAAAGGTGTTGCGAGACAAGGACGGTAATGTAGTAACCGATCCTGCGTTTGGCAAAGCGACCGACGAATACAACTGTGCTGACTTTGCTACCAAGCCAGAAGCAGAGCGTTTCTTCGAAAATGCAGGAGGAACGAGGGGAGATACCAACAGCCTCGACGGTGACAATGACGGAGAGGCCTGCGAAGACCTGCCCTCAGGAAACTAAATCCCTTGTTAGAGATTTCTCAGACGCGTCCAGAACGGGCGCGTTCTGCTATACTGAAGGCATGCGTCTCAAGGAGATAACGCTGACAGGCTTCAAAAGTTTCGCCAAAAAGGCGGAGCTGTCGTTTGCTGCTCCAGTTACTGCAGTCGTCGGACCTAATGGCTCTGGGAAGAGTAATGTCGTAGAGGCCTTTCGCTTTGTACTTGGTGAACAGAGTATGAAGAGTATGCGCGGAAAATCAGGTGCAGACCTGATTTTCCGCGGCTCTGCTGGTGCCACCAAGCTCGCACGCGCGGCGGTGTCTATCTCTTTTGATAATACTGACAAGGTATTTGGTTTCCAGACAGAGAGAGGGAAGTCGCCGCTCCTTTTTGAAACGATTACGTTTACACGTGAGATATTTGCCGACGGTACTAGCAGATACCTCATGAACGATACCGAAATCCGTCTCAAGCAGATGGTAGAACTGCTCGCTTCGGTCAATATCGGTACATCCAGCCATCACATCATCTCGCAGGGCGAGGCAGACAGCATTTTGCGTGCCAACGCGCGTGACCGTCGCGAAATGCTCGAAGACGCGCTCGGACTCAAAATCTATCATTACCGCATCAAAGAGAGCGAGAGCAAACTGGCAAAAACGATGGATACCCTCAAGGATGTGCAGTCGCTGCGCCGCGAACTTGCGCCGCACCTGAAGTTTTTGCAGAAGCAGGTAGAAAAGGTAGAGAAGGGGAAAGCAATCAGAAGCGAACTCGAAGACACGCTCCTTCGCTTTATGGCGACCGAGCGGGAGCAGCTGCGTGCCGAAGATCAGCATCTCTCTGATGCGACAGCGATCATCACGCAAAAGAAAAAAGAACTCGAAGCGCGCCTTCCCGCCTTTCCCCAAGCGGCGAGTGTCGAAAGGGGCAGCGCAGCAGAGATTGCGCGCTTGCGTGCCAGCGCAAAGGAGTTCCAGGAACAGCGACGCAGCATCGAACAAAAAATGGGACGCATGCAAGGTATCATCGAGGCACATCGCGCATTTGCTGCACAACAGAGCAGTGTGCAAACTGATGAATCCGCAGTGTCATTTTCACCACGGGAGTACCAGCAGCTTCTTGCTGATATAGAGCATTTTATTGCTGAGATACAAGCAGCTTCTTCTATCGAGGAGGTGCGTCGTGCAACACAGTCACTCGGGCGGCTGATTGAGACACTTCGTTCGCGCCAGCAGTCGGCAGGAACCTCTCGTACATCTGTATCAGCATCTTCCCGTGACCTCTCCGATGCCGCGCATGAACTGGAAGCACTCGAACGAGAGCTTGCTGGAGTACTTGCTCGCGAAGAGTCGGCTGCTGCAGAGCTCACTGCACGAGAAAGAGAGAGTGACATGCGCCTGCAGGAGAGCACCCGCGCGACTCACGAGCGCTACGAAGTGCTCGGCGCAATCAAGGATTGCGATGCAGAACTCCAGATTCTTGCCGTCACCGTACAAAGGGTGCGCGAGCGCAAGGAGCAATTTGATAGTGAGCTGCGTGAGGCAGGCTTCCTGTTTGGGCCATCATTTCTCTCGCAGCTGCGGCAGGGGCCTGCGTATCCGGAGCTCGACCTTCACGACGTGCGTCGCACAATTGACCGACTCAAGATTCGTTACGAGGAACACTCCGGTATTGGCACCGAAGTCATCAGTGAATACGAATCGACAAAGGAGCGCGATGAATTTCTCTCCCGCGAAGTGGCGGATATCGAGACAAGCATCGCAAATCTTACTTCCCTCATCGTCGATCTCAAAAAAGTGCTCGACGAGAAATTTACCGAAGGAGTGAAGGTGGTCAACGACCGCTTTGGAGAATTTTTCAAGACGATGTTTGGCGGCGGCAATGCCTTCCTCTCTATTACGATGGAAAAGCGCCGTAAAGCGCGTGTTAGTGCTGATGAAAATGATATCCTTGATGAGGAAGTAGAAGGAGAAAGTGAGGCGTTTGAGCGTGGCATTGAAGTGCATGTGAGTTTGCCCGAAAAGAAGGTGAAAGACCTCCAGATGCTCTCCGGCGGCGAACGCTCACTGGTATCTATCGCACTCCTCTTTGCTATCTCACAAGTAAATCCGCCGCCATTCCTCGTCCTTGATGAGACAGATGCGGCGCTTGACGAAGCAAATTCTCGTCGCTACGGCGACATGATAGAACGCCTCAGTGCGTATTCACAACTCATAGTCGTCACCCATAACCGTGAGACGATGTCTCGTGCTTCCGTCCTCTACGGTGTCACCCTCGGATCCGACGGTTCGTCTAAGCTACTCTCTATCAAATTTGATGAGGCAGTAAAAGTGGCAAAATAGGTTATGCAAACAATAACTACTCCTCTTCCGCGAGAGAAAATAGGGGAAATAAAAATATACGAAAACGGAGAGCCACTAGTGACTATCCCAGAAAGCAAAAAGTTGGTATTGCTTCACGAACACAAATATCTCTCACCGTTACTTCGAACATCTGTGCGCGACCGGCTTGTGCAGGGAGCAAATAGTTTACCTGAAGGATACAAATTACTTGTTGTTACAGCATATCGTCCTATCACTATGCAGCAAGAATTATACAGAAATAGACTGTGGCAAATGGCAAAAGCATACCCGTTTCAAATGATTTTTTTACATTGGAAATGGAAAAGGATGGTGAGGCAATATACTGCTCCGCCTGGCGGCTCTTCACACCAATGCGGAGCGGCAGTGGATGTAACTATTTTGGATATAGAAAATAAAAGGTTGGATATGGGAACATCATTTAATGATTTTGGAGAAAAGGTTCATACTCATTCAACACTCATTTCTGATGAACAAAAGAAAAATAGAGCCATGCTCTTTGAGCTGATGACCAACGTAGGTTTTGCGAACTATCCGCTTGAATGGTGGCACTATTCGTATGGTGATCGCATGTGGGCTGCATATAATGAGAAAGAGAGGTGCTTTTACGGACCACTATATGAAAAGTAGATTTTCTATGAGACTTGTTATACAACGCCATATCCCAACACTAATTTCTCACACTCTTGTTCGAGTGGTCGGCAAATTGTTTAGATTTTCTGCAGGGGCGTTTGCGCTGTTTCCGTTTGTGGTGGTGCGTGATGAGGCGATACTGCAAACGCGGGAGTATATCAATCACGAGAGCATCCACATTCGGCAGTACATCGAGACGGCATTGTCGGACTTTTGTTTATCGCACTCTTTCAGTATATCTATGCGCTCCTCGTACTGCGCAAGTCCAGGATAGAAGCCTACTATTATATGAGCCACGAACAGGAGGCGCACCAAAACGACACCAATCTCCAGTACCTTGCGATGCGTCCATGGTTTGCCTACTACAAATACCTTCTCCCAAAAAATCGCAAACGCTTCGCACTAGTAGATGGGAAGCGAGTTGTTGTTTAGATGGGTTGCCATTTGTTCCATAAATCAGTATAATACTGAAAACTCATTTTATGAAAAAAGCAACATGTACTTATCTCATAGATGGCCAATATGTCCAAATGGCATATCAGCAGAAGAAAATCATCGGCTTCAAAGGGTACGGGGGTATGATAGAAGAAGGGCAATCAATTCGTGGTAATGCAGTACAAGAAATCTGGGAA
Source organism: Candidatus Nomurabacteria bacterium (assembly GCA_020845875.1). GTDB lineage: Bacteria > Patescibacteriota > Minisyncoccia > Phycocordibacterales > UBA9973 > UBA4124. The sequence goes on along the minus strand of JADLEY010000011.1, from coordinate 35,970 downwards.
GAAACGGGTGGTGTTTCCAAACTTCGTATAAGGAAAGATGAGATCGGCGGCATATTTACTCGTCCCGAGCTTTTGGAACCTGTTGCGCAGATTGATTTCTATAACGGAACTGAGGAAGAAGTACCGTTCGGCAGTCCTTCAATGCGAGTGTACTTCTTTCTTTGTTTTCAGTATGCAGGGAAAGCAATTGATACCGTAGAAATGACAAAACATCAATTGTTTGCGATCAATTCTCTTCCAGAGAAACAGTTGGTGCAAGGAGATGAAATGTTTATGTATCAGATTCTTAATGGCAAAAAGTTAGAAGGATGGATGCGTCGCACTAAAGATTTTTCAAGTATCGTTGATTACGAATTGTATGAGAAAGAAGGTTTTATGTTCTGATTAGGCGTCAAAAGGCGCCTTTATCCCACCCTCAAGACCCCAAGCGTGAGCTTTAGGGTTTTTTATTTTTTTGATCTATTGCGTAGATGACCTCTTTTCTGATATAGATAAGAAAAAGAGAATATGAAAAAAATATTAAAAGGTGTTGCCTCTTTTTTCTGGATGATATGGTTTTTCCTCGAATATGTATTTCAGAGTATTATAATACTCAAATCGGAGGCAAATAACATTGACCTACAGGAACAGCGATAAGAGTAAGTAAGGGCGTGCTACGGGCGCCCTTTTCTATTGCTTTTTTCTCTGTAATGCATAGGATGGAAGAAACTGTTTTTTATGAAAAAGCTCGAATCTTTCTTGGGCGACGGTATGATCCGGATTGGATACAGCGGCTGCTGTCTTTCAGCAGTATTTTTGCCTTATGACAGGAAGTGTTTGCCACTGCAGGTATTTTCGGATAAGGGAATACCACACCTTTTTCTTCTTCTTGAGGCTTCTCTCCAGATAGAAGAATCCTGCAGAAAGCACCTTCTCGAGGAAGCGCAACAGCGGTATCCTCACTCGCTCGGAGTATTTCGTAATGATGTCGATCATTTTGTTTGTCATCGATTGATAACTATTTCTGCATCGGAAGAAGGCGTGCGTTTGAGTTGTTTACAACTGACTGCGCCGTCGATTGTCCAGATACCTGATGCATATCATGCCACTGTGTGTGCTGCGACACTTGAAAAAGCGATGCAATTAATTATGAAAGCATCATTCAAGAAAAATACCGCCGACATTGAGTAAACAAAAACTTTTGCATTCGCAAAAGTTTTTTTATTTTATTGAAATAATAAAAAGTTATCCACAGTTTTTGAAAAAAAATATTGCATGTGATGCTATTGCGCGCGATAATTGTAATACATGTGGTGATAACGCGTTCAATCACAATTTAGTGGTCGATCATCACAGAAGATTAAAAGATAGTTGAATACAATTGTATGGCAGCAAAGAAAAAGGCAGCTAAGAAGAAGGTTGCAAAGAAGAAGTCAGCAAAGAAGGCTTCAAAGAAGAAGGCAGCAAAAAAGAAGAAGAAATAGTCTTCTTCCGCATGTTGCGGAACTCACTCTCTTTCCACTTCCAGCCGTAGATTCGTTAGGATCTACGGCTGGATCCGTTCTGGATCGGAAATCCCTTTTGTGGTAAAATAACTCCCACTATGGAAATCCCTTTTATTCAAGGCCTTTTTGATAAGGGCCAGATCCGCCACTATCGAGCACGGGTTGGTGAGATAAATGCGCTGGAACCAAAAATGCAAACACTTACCGATGAGCAGTTTCCAGCGTACACCACTGATCTTAAGGTGCGTTTCCAGCAAGGAGAATCGCTCGATACTCTCTTGCCAGAGGCATTTGCACTCGTGCGGGAAGCGTCATACCGTACTACTGGGAAACGTCACTACGATGTGCAGCTTATTGGCGGACAGGTGCTCCATGATGGAAAGATTGCTGAAATGCGCACTGGAGAAGGGAAGACGCTCGTGGCAACACTGCCGGTATATCTCAACGCACTCTCTGGAGAGGGGGTACATGTGGTAACCGTCAACGACTATCTTGCTCGTCGAGATGCGACTTGGATGGGAGAAATCTACAGTTTCCTCGGACTCTCTGTCGGCGTGATCAATGATCAAAATCAGTCATTTATTTATGATCCTACCCATCAAGAAGCAGATGAAGAACGCGATGAAAAAGGTTCGTTTAAGGTAGTGACGCAATTTCTCCGTCCGGTGACTCGCAAAGAAGCTTACGAAGCAGACATCACCTACGGTACGAATAGTCAGTACGGCTTTGATTATCTGCGCGACAATCTTGCTCAGCGCAAAGAAGATGTCGTCCAACGCCCGCACTCTTTTGCTGTGGTTGACGAAGTGGACTCTATCCTTATCGACGAAAGCCGCACACCGCTCATTATCTCTTCGGCAGTCGCCGAATCAGAGGCGCTCTACAAGAGTATCTCAAAGGTGGCAGCTTCACTTGAAGTGCAGACGCATTATACTCTCGACGAAAAACGCAAAGCTATTCAGCTCACCGACGAAGGGATTACTCGCGCTGAGAAGCTTCTTGGCATCAAAGATATGTATACGATTGAAAGTGTGCGATATGTTCACTATCTTGAAACAGCAGTACGTGCTCACGCTCTTTTTCATAAAGACAAGGACTATGTTGTGAAAGATGGAGAAGTCATCATTGTTGATCCATTTACTGGACGTATGCAGCCAGGGCGCCGTTGGAGCGAAGGATTGCATCAAGCGATCGAAGCAAAAGAAGGGGTGAAGATCGAGCAAGAGACTCGTTCGGTAGCGTCGATTACCTACCAAAACTATTTCAAATTTTATAGGAAACTCTCTGGGATGACAGGGACTGCCAAGACTTCAGAAGAAGAATTTCTCAAAGTGTATCGCTTGCCAGTGGTTACTATCCCAACGCACCGCGACACGCAACGTATTGATCGTACTGATCTTATTTTTCTCACCGAGCAGGGGAAGTTTGAGGCTATTGCCCGCAAGGTAAAAGAATTGCATGCCAAAGGGCAGCCAGTACTCATCGGTACCGTCTCTATCGAGAAAAACGAGCTCTTTTCTGCATATCTCAAGCGTGAAGGGGTACCTCATCAGGTGCTTAATGCAAAAAACCATGAACGTGAGGGAGAAATCATTGCGCAATCGGGGAAAAAGGGAAGTGTTGTCATCGCGACCAACATGGCAGGGCGCGGTGTGGACATCATTCTAGGAGGCAATCCTTCGACTCCAGAAGAGCAGGAAGAAGTCCGTGCGCTTGGCGGGCTCTACGTTATCGGTACCGAGCGCCACGAAGCGCGCCGTATCGACAATCAGCTCCGCGGCCGCTCCGGCCGTCAGGGCGACCCGGGAGAGACGCAGTTTTATGTCTCGCTCGAAGATGACCTGATGCGTATCTTCGGTTCTGACCGCATCAAGGGCATGATGGCAAAGCTCGGTCTTCCCGAAGACCAGCCGATTCAAAGTGGCATGGTCACTCGTTCGCTCGAGTCTGCCCAGAAGAAAATCGAAGGCTTCCACTTCGACGCCCGCAAGCATACCCTCGAATATGACACCGTGCTCTCGTACCAGAGAGACATTGTCTATGGCCGCCGTCGCGCGATGCTGGAGGGCGACCGCGGGCATATCATCAGCACTTTTTATGGTCTGGGGGCCGATGGGGCACTCGAACCGATAGTAAAAGAGAAAATCGAGTTGGTAGGAGAGGTGCCCTTTTGGGAGACAGTGCGACGGGTCATTTTGTCTGTTACCGACACACTCTGGGTAGAGCATATCGACACCATGGAGCACATGCGTCAGTCGGTAGGGCTACGCGCCTACGGACAAAGGGAGCCGCTAGTGGAGTATAAGAAGGAGGCGACCCGCCTGTTTAAGGAAATGGAGAGCCGCCTTGCCGAGCAGGTGATTCAGAGCGTCTCCAGTATCTCAAAAGCCAAGCAATAGGTGCATTTTTGGACAATATTGGTTACATTTTGTCAAACATCGGGCATAAAAATACCCTTATAAAATAAGAGTATTTTTCGTTTGACATATCTTTTTCTCATGGTGTAACCATTGACATTTTCTATCACTTATGCTATCATATTGACAGGTTCGAGTAGCCTTCTACGGTACTCGAATTTTTGCTTTTTAGGGCAATTTCCCTCAAAGCGTTCCACTGTTACGGAGTTTCCGGAGCTCAACCGGAGTCTATGCATACAAAACAAAAAGGATCGATTCTTCGATCATTCATTATTGTGCCAATGCTCGCTTCGAGCATCTCGATGAACACGTTAACCTCATCGGTTGCAGAGGCGTTGCGTGACCACGCTTCCACCCCCATTGTACTGTCGGAAGAGGAGCAAGCGCTCACCTTGGAAAGAGAGGAGAAGGCTGCCAAGATCGACACGTACTACGGGAAATATAACCTTCCACTTGCCGGCGACGGTATGACAATGGTGCTCGCCGGAGAGAAGTACGGGATCGACCCCTACCTCATCGCGGGTATCGCCATGCGCGAGTCTACCGGCGGGAAGTTTGCTTGCGGAAACAACCCGTTTGGCTGGGGAAGCTGTAAGATCAAGTTCGAAAGTTTCGAACACGCGATCGACGTGGTCGCCATGAACCTTGGCGGGCACAATGAAAAGACCGCTCGGTATTACAAAGGAAAGTCTACCAAGGCCATCCTTGATACCTATAACCCTCCTTCAGTCGTGGCAACGTACTCGAGCGAAGTGATGGGAATCATGAAAAAGATTGACGCGACCACAGTCTAACGAACGCACAAAAAAAAGACGGCGAGAGCCGTCTTTTGCGTTGATAAGGTCTTTGGTCTGTGTACATTAGTGGAAGAGTGCCAGCTGTGCCGGTAACGCCTTCTTTCTACCCACCTGCTTTTTGTCCGGTCGGTGCGAAGCGAGAATGATGCGGGTGACGCTCTTCCGTAAGTGTTCGATACACTCTGCTTTGGGAAGAGAGACGCCGATAGTGGCGCACAGAGAATGGTACACCTGTTCAAAGAGGTGCGATGGCGCTTCTTGTCTGTACAGTACCGGGTAGTCCCTGCGAGAAAGTGCTCGCGGCTGAGAAAATCCTTTTGCGTTATGCTCGTGGACTTTTTTAACCAGCGTACGAATACTGTCTACCAGAAACCAGTGCCGTGCATGCGCTCTGCTTTCAAAACGAGCAGGCTTTTTGCTCCCCCTGAGGATGGACCCGATTGCTTTTGGCAGTGTGAGACCGTCGACATACCAAGGACCAGTGGCGTGTGTTTGTATTTCCATAGAACGCTGTTTTGTTTGTAAGATTGTACCACGCAAATGGTAGCCGTCAATCTACGAGAGCACTTTGAGGTTTTTTATGGAGAAGGCGATTTTTTCATTGCGGTCGAGCACATCTCCCTGCAGTACTGTTACTTTGCCCTCTTCGAGGAGAGCACCGACTTGTTTGAATACTTCGGGGAAGACAACGCCTTCCATAGCGCCGGTCTTGTCATGCAGCCCGACAAATGCCATGCGCGCGTTTGATTTGGTAATGAGCGGTTTGACGAAGTCGATATGAGCGACAAGGAGCGCCCCGCGGACATTCTTCTTTTCGAGGAGCCCGACAATTGTCTGCTTTGTTTTTGCAATCTGCTCGCCGAAGCTATCCAGCGGGTGGCCGGAGAGGTAGAGACCAAGGAGTTCCTTTTCGTGAGCAAAGCGCTGGGTTGCCGGCATCGGCTCCGTAGGAGCGAGAGTAAGTGTACTCTTGGGAGCAGAGTCTAGTCCGTCAAAAAGCGATGCGCCGGCGCCGATAAATTTTTCGATATGTTTATGAAATTCGAGCAGGCGCTCGATGTTGGAGAGGAAGAGACCTCGCTCACCGAGCCCATCCATCGCCCCACACATGATGAGCGCTTCAAGAGACTTTTTGGTGAGATTTCTGTGCTGGACGCGCTCAAGAAAGTCCTCGATGGATACATATGGGCCGCGCGCTTTTCGTTCGGCAATGATTGCTTTCCCGATTTCTTCGCCGAAATTTTTGACATTGTTAAGGCCAAAGCGGATGTTTTTCGTCGGCTGGCCGCTATCGTCGACGACCACAGTGAAGTCCGAAAACGACTCGTTGATGTCAGGCGGGAGGATGGTGAAGCCCATACGGCGTGCCTCACCTATATATTCGCTGCAGACTTCGATATCGCCGGCTTCTGCGGTCATACACGTGGTGAGATACTCTGCCGGGTAATTTGCCTTGAGGTAGGCGGTCTTGTATGCCACCATGCCGTAGCTTGCCGCGTGCGCCTTGTTGAATCCGTACGCCGCAAACGGCTCGATGAGCTTCCATAGCTCGTCGATTTTTTTCTTCTCGAGCCCACCGTGCTCTTTGCAGCCCTTATAAAACTTATCCTTCTGCTCTGCCATTTCTGCGGGAATCTTTTTCCCCATGGCCTTGCGGAACTTGTCGGCATCGAGCCAGCTGTAGCCGGCGAGACGGATAGCGGTGATGAGCACGTCGTCTTGATACACCAGGAGCCCGTAGGACGCCGTGAGGTCGTCTTTGAGCCGCGGATCAGGATAGGTGATGAGCTCGGGGTGCTGCTTGCGTCTGATGTACTCAGGGATTACCTCCATCGGGCCTGGGCGGTAGAGTGCGACCATCGCCATGAGGTCGTCCACGGTAGTCGGTTTCAAATCCTTCACATACGCCGTCATGCCGCCTCCTGCCATCTGAAAGACGCCGACCGTCTCGCCTCGCGCGAGCATCTCAAACACCTTGATGTCATCAAGCGGAATAGCATCGATATCGACGTCGATATCGCGAATCTTTTTGATCCGTTCGATAGCGCCCGTGATAAACTGCAGGTTGCGGATGCCGAGCATGTCAAACTTCGGCATGTTGACCACACCGTCGCGTCCTCCTGAGAACATATCGTACTGGGTGATGATTTTGTTCTCGCCCTTCGGGTCGTACTGGATGGGGGTGAACTCTGTAATATCAGCGATGGGAGCGATGACGACCCCCGCCGCATGGATAGATATATGGCGGGCATTTCCTTCAATTTTTTTTGCCATGTCGATAATCTCTCTCGTCGGACGATCGCTGTCGTACTGTTCCTTGAGCTCGGGCACGAGCTCAAGAGCGTGGTCGATGGTCATCGGGAAGCCTTGGCTTCCCAGCGGTATCATCTTAGAAATTTTGTCTCCCGTCGTGTAGGGGTAGCCGAGTGCGCGCGCCACATCGCGCACACTACCGCGCGCTGCCATGGTACCGAAGGTACAGATCTGTGCGACCGCGCCCATGCCGTATTTCTCGCGCACATACATGATGAGGTCGTCTCTGCGGTCGTCGGCGATATCGAGGTCGATATCGGGGATGCCCGGGCGAAGCGGGTTGAGGAAGCGTTCAAACGGCAGCTTGTATTTGATAGGGTCTACAGTGGTGATGCCCATGAGGTACGAGATGAGAGAGCCCGCGGCGCTTCCCCTGGTGTTGGTGTAAATGCCCATGCGACGCGCTGCCTGCACGAGGTCTGCCTCTACGAGGAAGTACGAAGAGAATCCCTTGTTTTTGATAATATCAAGCTCAAACTCAACGCGTCCCCGCGTCTCTTCGGTATCGGGGTAGCCTATGTCCTTCATACCTTCGTACGTCGCCTTCTTCAGCTCATCGTCATACGTTGACCCCTCGGGAATCGGATAAGCAGGGAAGCGCCACGGCGAGAACTCGATCTCGATGTCCACTGTCTCAGCGAGCTTCAGCGTATTTTCGACGGCGCCCTGAATATCTTTAAAAATCTCTTTCGCTTCCTCGGAGCTGATAAAAGAGTAGTCGCCCTCCTTCATCGACATCTTGTTTTCGCCGACGATGCTGCCCATGTTGATGGCCACCAGCGTGTCTTGCGCCTCGGCATCCCCCTTGTTGAGATAGTGGCTATCCCACGTACCGACGATGGGCAAATCCATCTCTTGTGCTAGCTGCACGATGGTCGGAATAAGCGGCAAGTACCAGTCGATTTCTTTGTGGTTAATCACTTCGACATACACATTGTCTTTGCCGAATAGTTCGATATAAAAATTCAGTAGTTTTTTCGCCTCTTCGATATTTCCCGCTTTGAGGTGAGTGATGAAGCGGCTTCCCGGGCAGCCTGAAAGACAGATGATGCCTTCGGCGTACTCACGCAAGAGGTCGTAATCCATGCGCGGCTTGTAGTAGTAACCTTCGAGATGCGCTTTAGAAACCATTTTCATGAGGTTTTTGTAGCCGGTGTTGTTTTTGGCAAGGAGGGTGAGATGGTAGCGCTTAGAGTCGAGTCCAGGCTCTTTGTCAAAACGGGTACGCTCGGCCATGTAGGCCTCGACGCCGATAATAGGCTTGATACCGGCCGCCTTGCATTCTTTATAAAACTCAATCGCACCGTACATCGCGCCGTGATCGGTAAGGGCGAGTGCGGGCATGCCAAACTCCTTGGCACGGGCGACGAGGTCGGGGATTTTGGAGAGCCCGTCGAGGAGGGAATAGTGGCTGTGCGTGTGGAGGTGGACGAAGCTCATGTGGGGGAAGTATAGCAATATCCACAAGCTTTTTCTGCCTATTGACTTTTAAGTTTAATAGTGCTACAATGTCACTAATATGTTCATTGTAATCTAACTTGCGAGTGGTCATAGCCACGAGGTCCTGACGATTGAATATCTGGTCGGAATTTCATGGCTGTGACCACAGTGGTTGCAGTTCGATCCTGGAGTAAGGAAAAATAAAAACCATAACAACATGGAAAAATTCGCATCTGCCGACTTAACTGCCGGCCAACTGAACGCCATCGTGAAGAAACTCGGTGGCAAAGACGGAGCTCTTAAATTCTTACGCGGCGAAACTTCGGTTTCCGAACTGGAAAAAAGCTGGCGTGAACATGACGGAGTAATTTACTTCACCGTAACATCCGATGGTGCCACTGGTGCCGAATGGATAGTCCGCCTTGAAAAGAAAGATTTCCGCGTTGGCAGTCATGCCAAACAGGTGCTTCTTTCAAAAGACTTCAAACCTACAACCGGCGTAACAACCGAGGTAGCCGTTCTGAAGGGCATGCTGTTCGAAGACAACCAGCGGATCACCAAAAACATCCGCAAAAACGCAGAAGACCGAAACTTCGAAACACCGAATGCTGAGATAGCTTGCCTTATTCGTGAGAAATTCACGGACGAGTGTCTCAAAGCGATGGGCCTTATCTGGATCGTCACAATGCACGAACCAATTAAGGATTCCGATGGTGGTCCGAGCTTGCTCAGCGCGGACCGTGGTGGCGATGGGCGTTGGCTCAGCGCGTGCTATGGCAAGCCTGGCGACGGGTGGGGTCGTGGGCTCGGGTTCGCGTTTGCCGTTTCGCAAGTTAGTTCTCAAAACTAAGACGCTGATTACTTCAGCTCTTTGAATTTAGTCCTTAGCCCTTGTTCCGAAATTTTGGAACAAGGGCTAATTTTTTCTCATAATAAAAAATGTATAATGGTCCTCGGCAGTAGGTGCATATGCGGACGGTCAAGGCTTTCCGCTACCGAAACCAGTATCCTTGCATCGAGTGTATCCGCGGTCATGGCTTCGGGTAGGGTGGTGCATGTATTTCTCAAAAAAGAAGATACTTGGCGCGAGATATTAGGGCATTACCCCAGTAGGTCATTCTGCTGAATGAGATGCCGAATACAATACAGCCCTGAGAGCATTCAAAGGGTGGTGACACGGATGATCTCTCGCGCAGTCCGATGGTGATCCGAACTTGCTCAACGCGAACCGTGATGACGATGGACGTTGGCTCAACACGTACTATGACAAGCCTGACAACAGGTGGAATCGTGGGAACGGGTTCGCGTTTGCCGTTTCGCAACTCTCTTCATTTTCTCTCCCAATAATTATTTCTTGGGAGAGTTTTGTTTTGTAAGCTGTCCGCTCCAACCGCCGAGCATCTTGCCGGCTTCGTCCAGTTTCACTGAAAGCGCCAGGTACTTCTTGTCATCGAGGGATTTTGTTTCCCATAAGACCAATAGAAGCAAGCGCAGCGTATCAGCTTTCCTGATCGCAAGGCGCACATATGGATGCTTTTCCTCGCGGGAAAGAAAACTTGCGGCGGATATCGCTTCTATTATTTCAACAAACAACGTGTCGATGCGTTGACCGAGTGAATGCCTGTGTGACTTTGGCAAATCTTGGTAGAACTTGTACCACAAAAGATACCCCTCCTTGACCTTAGCTAGAACGGGTAAAGTCCTTGTGGCTGGCTGGCTGGCTGGCTGGCTGACCCTCACTATGTCCAAAATTAGATTTCAACATACCTACCATACTATCATTTCACTCGAAAATATTCTCGATGCTTGGAAGGAATTTTCGCGTGGCAAAAAATCACGCAAGGATGTGCAAGAATTTGAGCGGGACCTCATGACAAATATTATTTCCTTGCATCGCGATCTTGTTGCAAAGACATACCGACATTCCGCATATCAGGCATTCAAGATTTCCGATCCGAAACCGCGCGACATTCATAAAGCGAGCGTGCGGGATCGATTACTGCACCATGCAATTCATCGGAACTTGATGCCGTTTTTTGAGAGGACTTTTATTTCTGATTCAACATCATGTCAGAAAGGAAAAGGGACGCATCGCGCATTGCAACGCTTTAAACATTTCACTAATAGTGTTTCAATGAATGACACGAAGACCGTCTGGGTTCTGAAGTGCGACATCAAAAAGTTCTTTGCGAATATCGATCAAACCATACTCCTTGAAATCTTGGCAGGGTACATACCGGATAGGGATATCGTCTGGTTGATTTCGATCATTGTCGGGAGTTTCCATTCATCGGCACCTGGTGTTGGTTTGCCGCTCGGCAACTTCACCTCGCAGTTGTTGGTGAATATTTATATGAACGAGTTTGACCAGTTCATGAAGCATAAAATGAAAGCGGTTCACTATATTCGCTATGCTGACGATTTCGCCGTCCTGTCTAGGGACCGTGCCTATCTTGAACGGATATTGCCATTGATGCAGGAATTCCTGTGGGATCGGCTGAGGCTTACCATGCACCCGAATAAAATCTCAATAGAAACTCTTGCCTCGGGCGTTGATTTCCTTGGTTGGGTGCATTTCCCGCACCATCGGGTGTTGCGTACTGCCACGAAACGGCGAATGTTTGCCAATCCGGGCATTTACGCTGCTGACGAGGCCGTGGTGAATTCGTACAAGGGTCTGCTATCGCACGGAAATGGGTGGAATTTGACCAAACATATACTGGAGCGCTCACAGCAAAGTGATTTGGTATAGTACGGATATATGAAATCGGTAAAATGGATTATCGGCATAGACGAAGTAGGCAGGGGGCCGATAGCGGGGCCGGTATATGTCTGTGCGGTGGCGATGCCGCGCGCCGCCTACCGAGCCGCGAAGTGGCGGGAAGGCGGCGCGCTTCTTACCGACTCTAAGCAGATGACGGCGAGCGCACGAGAGCGGTGGGAAAAGAGGACTCGACAGATGAAAAAACAGGGGCAGATCCGCATTGCTGTTGCTTCGCGCAGTGCCGCAGTGATAGATAGAAAGGGTATCGTGCCGTGTATTCACGAATGTGTTGTCTCGGTGCTCCGACAGCTCGGACTCACACCTCAGCAGTGCGAAGTACGTCTCGACGGCAGTCTCTTTGCCCCCAAGGAATATACGAGGCAACAAACTATCATCAAAGGCGACAGCAAAGAACAAATCATTTCGATGGCATCGGTGATTGCAAAGGTGCGGCGAGACGCACTGATGACGCGCTTTGCAAAACTCTACCCGTACTATCGTTGGGGAGAAAATAAGGGGTATGGCACCGCAGCACACTATAAGGCACTGGAGCGGCATGGACTAAGCCTTCTGCATCGCAAAAGCTTTCTCAAAAGATACTTGACAAAATGACTATTTATATGCTATAATGATACCAGATAACAAATTTGTAAACAATTAAAAACAAAATAAGGATGAAAAAATTATTAGCTGTGTTTCTCTTTGTAGTTGGAGTAATAGTGCTCACTTCCTGTGCTAGCACAAGGGAGACTCAATTTCCGTCAAAGAAAGATGTATACGGGGTACGAGGGAAATTAATCTATCACCCTGATAAAAGAGTGATAGATGGAAAAGATAGTAAAAAATACTACCTTTTTTATGATTTCCAAAATAGGACACTATTTGTTTCGGATAACGATACGTTGTATCAGAAGTTTGCAACGTTTTTACCCGAACAGGTGATACCAGGCCGGGAAATAACACTGGAAGGGCCGACCATAAACCCGTTGACTTTCTTTGATAAAAACCAACTGGCCACCGAAAGTAGAAAAATCGGTATCAATCTGAATGAGTTTAAGGTAGCGAGTCTCTTTAACTGGGGACTTATCACCAATCAGCTTATCACCGATCAATGGCAGCAAGGTACAGCGCCAAAAAAAGAAACGAAACCTTACCAATTTTGATTGGGAGGTATCATAGAAACAACAAACCTCTCATTTATATGAGAGGTTTTTTATTTTCCCCACAAGAGTGCATGGGCAGCAGCGATAGCAGCAGTGTCTGTGCGGAGGATACGCCCCCCAAGATTTATTCGCTGTATTCCTGCTTCATCAAAGAGGCGCAAGTCGTCTTCGCTCCACCCACCTTCTGGCCCGATGTAGAGCATGAGTTGCTCTGTATTGTCTTGGAGAGCATCAGTAAGATAGGTACCGCCGTATTCGCAGACAAGTGACGGCAGGGAATACTTCGCGAGTGCATCACTGAGTAGGAGAGGGTTTTGCAACCGTACGCGATTACTGCCACCGCACTGCTCGAGCGCTTCGTCGCTGATACTACGCAGCCGTTCCATACGGACACCTGCCTTCACCGTGCGTCCAGAGATAATGGGGACGATCTCGTATACGCCGAGCTCAGTAAGTTTCTGAACGATGAGTTCCATTGTTGTGCCTTTTGGAATAGAAATACCGACTGTGAGTAATAGAGGCGGCCGGGTACGAGTAGTGTCGATTGTTTCTTTGCGGCGTACAGAGAGTTTGTCCCGATCGCTCTTTTCTATCGTCACTCGCTCATCAGGACCGCCGTCCGTAAAAAGGGTGATGTCTTCACCTGCGCGGAGTGCAAGTACTGTATGTACCTGATGGATCAGTCGTGGTTCGTCGAGAGTAAAGAGGGCGGCATCAGGAATGGAGTCAACGAGGAAGCGATGGATTTTTTTCATAAGCGGAAATAGTTATTGTTCTGAACGAAAGAGTGTACTGATGGCGCTACGGAATATTCTCTGAAGAAAAGGGAGGAAGAGGAGCAGTAGTACAAGAGCAAGGACAATATTGTGTGCCATATCAATACGACTGATAATCGTTTCGAAGCGGCTGCGGAAGTACCAGCCGATCCACAGGAGAAGTGGGACATAGACGATGAGTGCAGCGAGTTCGTAGGTGAGAAATGTCTTGCGCGGGAGGTGATGTCTGCCTGCCATATATGGTCCGAGGAAACGCAGTTGCATCAGGAAGCGTACATAAAAGACGACTTTGTGTACATTTTTCTCCATCCAGGCTTCATCTCCGGACAGTGTTTTGGAAAAGAAAGCGATGCGCTTTGAGAAGATGCGATCGTAAAGAAAATGAACGAGGCGATTGTTGCCGCGTGAGAGTGAGTAGAGAATGAGATCACTAATGAGGAGTCCGAGGATGACAAGCGGGATGACAATGAAGATATCAATATTTCCTGCCCGAGCGACGTAGCCCATGCCCAACAGCACGATTTCTTCGGGGACGATAAAGAGAATGTTGGCGATAAGCGAAATCCCAAAAATGCCGAGGTACGACAATCCGCCGAGCTCTTCGATGAAGCTTTGAATAGAAGTGTGCATAACCTTTGCATTATAGCACTTTTATGTCATAATGGCTCTTCATTTATCTATTCGATTTTATATTTATGGAAATTCGCAACATCGCCATCATTGCTCACGTTGACCACGGCAAAACCACCCTTACCGACAAAATGCTTGCTTTTGCAGGAGAGACGCTCGCCGAGGGTGCTTCGATGGACTCCAACCAGCTCGAACGCGAGCGCGGTATCACTATTTATGCCAAAAACACTGCAGTGTTTTATAAAGGGACGAAAATCAACATCGTAGATACTCCCGGACACGCGGACTTCGGGTCAGAGGTAGAGCGCGTACTCCGCTCGATTGACTCAGTGCTTCTCATTGTCGATGCACAAGAAGGTCCGATGCCACAGACGCGCTTCGTTCTTAAGAAATCCTTGGAACTAGGACTAAAGCCAATCGTCGTACTCAACAAAATAGACAAGCCTGGGGCAGACTGCGCAAAGGCGCACGATGCTGTATTTGAGCTCTTCATGGAGCTCGGTGCTACCGACGAACAGCTCGACTTTACCACCGTCTATGCTATCGGCCGAGATGGCGTTGCAATGAGAGAGGAAAAGGATGAACGCAAAGACCTTGAGCCACTCTTTTCTATCATTCTCGAAAAGGTGCCGGTTGCTGCCAACGATACGAGTAAGCCATTTCGTATGCAGGCATTCAATCTCGCGTACGACAACTTCCTCGGACGTCTCGCGGTGGGGCGTGTGTATGAGGGTGTAGCAAAAATGGGAGATACAGTCTATGTGAAGACTGATGGCAAGGAGACTCGCCAAGCAAAAATTGTAAAACTCTTTTCATTCCACGGCTTCACTCGCGAAGAGGTACAGGAGGCACAAGCAGGAGATATCGTGATGCTTGCGGGTATCTCAGATATCTTCATTGGAGAGACCATCTCGACCGACAAGGAGGCGGCACTGTTGCCTGCAATCAAGATCGACGAGCCGACCATTGTGCTCGACTTTCTCGTCAACAACTCACCGTTTGCCGGCAAAGAAGGGAAATTTGTCACAAGCCGCCAGATTCGCGAGCGTCTCGAAAAGGAACTCGAAATAAACGTGGGACTCAAAGTAGATTTCACGCCTGATCCAGCACGCATCGCCGAAGGATTCAAGGTCTTTGGCCGTGGAGAGATGCACATTGCAGTACTCCTCGAGACAATGCGTCGTGAGGGATATGAAATGCAGGTCTCGCAGCCACAAGTCATCATCAAGGAAATAGACGGTGTGAAGAGCGAACCGTTTGAAGAAGTCACTATCGACATCCCCGCAGAGTTTCAGGGCGCAGTCATCGAAAAGCTTGGACAGAGAGGCTTTGTGATGAAGGATATGGCACTGCATGGTGCAAGCGCGCGCATGATATTCGAAGGTCCGACACGCGGACTCTTTGGTTATCGCGGACAGTTCCTTGTGGATACCAAGGGCGAGGGCATCATGGCGTCTCGCGTGCTTGAGTTCCGTCCCTATGCAGGAGAAATCACTCGCAGACAAGTGGGTAGCATGGTCTCGATGGAGACAGGCAAGGCGCTCGGCTATTCGCTCTGGGGCTTGCAGGATCGCGGCACACTCTATATCACTCCTGCGACTGAGGTGTACGAAGGTATGGTCATCGGCAACACCAGCAAGGGTGAGGAGATGAATGTGAATCCGACCAAGAACAAACAGCTCACCAACGTGCGCGCCAGCGGTTCTGATGAGGCCATCACACTCGTACCTCCGTGGGAGCTCTCGATTGAACGCGGACTTGAAGTTATGCAGGACGACGAATTTCTCGAGGTCACTCCGCAGAGCGTACGCCTGCGCAAGCAGTATCTCACCGAGACCGATCGATCTCGTGCTCGCCGAAAATAAGAAGTAAATAAGAGCCCGGAAGGGCTCTTATTTTTGGCGTGCTATTTTCCACAGCACAATGCCGATAATGATTTGCAATAACAAAAGAACAATAATAATACATCGGAAAGGATATTCCTCTGAGAAAAAGAAGTGTGTCATTTCTTCGAACATAAGCAACGTTTTTGCAACGATATAGTTCATCTCTAAATTTGTCAAATCAAAGAAAAATCCCTCGATACGACGGGGGATTTTCGGTTATTCGTGTCCACCATCTTCACAATTCGTGAGTAAATCGTATCCGCATTTTTCACACGATGTGTTACTCTTCTGAAGGTGATTGCAATTCCAGCATTCATACCATATCTCTGTATAGTAGTGAATAAGTCTCAATCTCTTTTGCATAAAAACAAATTTTTGCAACAGTATACCTTTTCAGGTAGTATGTCAAACATGGAAATAAGAGAATACACTACAGCTGACAAAGAAAAACTCGATATCTTTAATGAGCTTGCGTGGACATCGGCAGACGAAGAGCACTATAGAGATGTCGAGCCAGATTTTTATAAAAAAGAAGTGGTGTTGGTTGCGTTCGAGGGAGAAATGATTGTGGGATATGGTGCGATGAAAATAGATACCGGCGTTGCTCAAATTGAGCCATTGATTGTATTGAGGGAGTGCAAAGGGAAGGGTATCGGAAGCGCGCTCCTCTCAGAAGCAGAAGCAAGGGCAAAAGAAACGAGTGTACACAAAGTCTGGCTTGAGACGGGGGCTGATTGGAAGGCAAAGGACTTTTATCTCAAACACGGATATGTTGTTCGCGCCGAACTTCCAAACCATATAGGCGGACAGACATTTTTGCTGATGGATAAAATGATATGACGCGCAAAATAAATACCCGCCAGTGCGGGTATTTCTAATTTTGAAGAAACTCTCTCATGCTTTGTGCTCGTGCGGGGTTTATAAACTCTTCAAAATCAATGTCTTTATAAACACTAATTTCCACCTTCAGCCCACTTATCGGTTTCTTGCTCTGGATATCAATGCGCTACACTTTACTGCTTTCGCATTCAAATATTTTGAATGCGATCGCTGGTCCTATCCATGCAGAAGATTCTGGGTCTTTTGAAAAAATAACATGCGCAAGAAGCTTCTTTCCATTTTTGCATACGGTTCTTTGTTCAGAGAATTCGCGCCACTCAAGAATAGCCCCTTTGTTTTTAAAAATTTTAGAGAAAATCCAGTTAACAAGTTTGTCGTATCGCCTCTTCTTGTCTTCAATAAAGAAGATTTTTTGTATATCTTTCATAAATAACATTTTTTGCAACATTACAATTTCCAGTGTAAGATGTCAACTACCATGCAAAAAGGACGTCTCAAAGAATTTTGGAATAAGGAGTACAAGGATCCAGCACTCTTTTCGCTTTCTGAGGAAGTGAGTGCAGACTTGGTGAAGTTTACGCGTTGGATGCAGAAGGAGTACGGCAAAGACGCGCTGCGCCCAGAAGTCGTCGTACTCGATGCTGGTACCGGCAACGGTCGCAATCTCTTGTGGCTCAATCGCGAGTATCGTGTCGGCGGGTACGGTTTTGATATTTCTGATGAGGGCATCGCGCAGGCAAAGGCTGCTGCGCAAAAGCAGCAGTGGGGCAACAAACTCTCCTTTGTGGTGCGTTCGCTCGATGAGATACTCCCGCTTCCTGACGAGAGCGTGGATGTGGTACTCGATATGATGAGTTCGCACTTTTTGAAAAATGAAGAGCGAGAGAAATTTGTTACAGAAGTGGCGCGCGTGCTGAAGCCTCAAGGAACACTCTTTTTCAAGAGCTTTTATGCTGAGCGCGATAGTCATACCAAGGAGCTGCTGGAGAAGCACGCTGCCGACGAAGAAAATGCTTATATTCATCCGCGACTCAAGGTGTACGAATATGTCTGGACGGACGATGCCCTCACCAAGTATTTTGACAAAGATTTTGTCCTTATGAAAAAAGAACTCTCTGGCAAGCACCATCTCAAAGGCAAGCCCGCAAAACGCCGCAGCGTTGTGTGCTATTTTGATAAAAAATAGAGGATTTCTCAATGAGAAGAGATTGACTTTTTATACAATAGGTGCTATAATAGCATAAACCAAAAATCAAATACCATGGATAATATCTCATCAAAAGGCATGATGAAATTGTTTGATTATGCAATGATTATCGGATTTGCTCTGTTCCTTTTGCCACTGATTACTTCAGTAAACCCGCAAAACACTCTCTTGAAGGGGGGATGCTGGCTGGCTTCTTCTGTTGTTTGCGTGATAGCAGGCACTGCAACAGACCGGCTCTCGACCTTTCGATTAGTTCTCTTTGTGCTGTATTTGCTCTGGCTCATCACTATGACCGGAGGATCACAGCAATAAAACTTTCGCTCTTTATTGAAGTCACAACCCTCGCTTTAGCGAGGGTTCTTTTATTTTCCAGTCTGTTCGTCCACGTCTTCTTGGATTTCTTCGATGTCTTCTTGGATTTCGTCCACGTCTTCCTGAATCTCATCGACATCTTTTTGGATCTCCTCTACATCTTCGGCGATGTCTTCGACGTCTTCCTGAATCTCTTCAATGTCGGCGGTGTTTTTGTTGACGGTCATCTGGATGAAGATAGCAAGGTAGATGGCCTCGAGTGAGAGAAAGGTGGTGAGTACAAGGAGTACGCGGTCAAAGGTTGCTCCAAACAGCGGCAAAAGGAAGGCTGCGATGAATACCATTGTGTGGACAATGAGTGAGTGGGTCGAGCCGATCCACTGCGTGGCACGGTCAGCGCCGCGCTCGACGCTTTGCACGGCGCGGTGCTGTTTTTTCTGCTTCTTTTTCTTTTGCGCTGCCATAGTGTCTGCAGTGTATGCAACAATGGATAGAAATGCAAAGTCTGAGGATAAGGCAAAGGAACCCAGTTGCCTAAAAATGTGGAAGATGGTATAGTCTCTTCGCTATGTCACAGGATAATCTCGTAAAGCTCGTCAACAAGGAGACAAAGGAAATCTACTGGTCTTCCAAAAACCGCAAGAAATTGGCGGATGTGAAGCTCGAGCTCAAGAAATACAGCAAGAAGCTCCGCAAGGTTGTCTCTTTCAAAGAGTCAAAGAAATAAGCAAAAAGAGTGGTCGGAAGACTGCTTTTTTGTTATAGTTTCGGATGTTCTCTGGGCGATTAGTTTAGTGGTAGAACGAAGGTCTCCAAAACCTTTGGTGGGGGTCCGATTCCCTCATCGCCCGCAACCATACCTTGCACGTTTTTTACTGCATGCTAATATAGTTAGATAATCTAATTATTAGACTTTATACTTAATTCGCTATTTCTCGTATGGCTCACGAATCACAAGAGAAATTGGAGCAGACGTTTCGGGCGTTTGGCCACGCAATGAAAAGCGCGATGCGCGCCAAGGCAAAGGATATCGGCTGCAGCATATCGTACATTGAGGTACTGCACTATATCGCTGAACAGCGGACAGTATCACTCAAGGACATTGCCCTCTATCTGGGTATTACGTCACCGTCCGCAAGCAGTCTCATAGATGGCATGGCGCGCAAGCGATTGCTCAAGCGCACTCAGCTGGAAGGAGATCGCCGCAGTATTCGCATCGAGCTCACTCCTACCGCCGAGCGCTTGCTTGCCGATATGCATGCACGCAAGCGATCAGTCTTTGGTGCGATGCTTGCCAAACTCACTCCCAAAGACAAAAACGATCTCGTCCGTATCCTTATGAAAAGTATTTCCTAATTATCCATGACTGTATTTCACAAACCAAAAATCATTATTCCTATTGCTGTACTTATTGCGCTGGTCGCAGGGGTGCTGCTCTATGGAAAAGTTGGCATGGCGCCGACAGTGACGCTTCCTGATACTTCTCTTCAGCAGATTGCCTCTGGCTCTGAGGTGCGTTTATCGTTTCCTAAAATGGGACGCGTAGAGGAGATGCTCGTCTCTGTAGGCAAGTCAGTGCGCAAAGGTCAGGTGCTCGCACGTCTCGCTGATCCGCAGGCACAGGGTGCTATCACGCAGGCCAAAGGCGCACTCGATCTTGCTCGCGCGCAATATGCTTCGCTTAGCTCTCAGTACAGCACCACCAAGAAGCAGCAAGATTTGCTGGTCGACAATGCGTATCGCACACTGCTCTCATCAGGTCTCGAAGGGGTACCCGACAAGCAGGACGCTACCGTGCCGATCATTTCTGGAAGCTATGCGTGTGGCAAAGAAGGAAACTATACGCTCAAGCCATATGCATCAAGCGACAATGATTCTGGCTATTCGATCCAGTATTCGGGATTGGAACAAGGGGTTATTGGAGTGAAATATGACAATCCAGTGTCGTTGGGCTCTTGTGGCTTGCAGGTGAAGTTTACTCCTGGCTCTCGCATCAACACGAGCGTGACGTGGACTATCTCAATCCCCAATACGCACAGTACCAGCTACATTGCCAACAAAAATGCCTATGATGCCGCAGTCAGTACTAGAGAAAAAATGCTTACTGATCTTGCTACAACAATTGGTGAGAGCAATGAGTCGAGTGTCGCCAAAGCGCAGGTGAGTGCTGCCGAAGGCGCGTACGCTGCAGCAGTCGGTGCGTACCAAAACAATGTCATCACCGCTCCAGCAGACGGCGTCGTCTCATTTGTCGACGAGGATCTCAAGGTCGGACAGGCGGTTGTGGCAAACAAGACGCTTATTACTATTGTCGCAAACTAATTATATGAAAAATTCTCCGCTCATTCGTTCTTTTTCTCGTCCGATTGTCCAGAGTGTGACAGGTATTGCTGTCGCGGTGCTTCTGCTAGCTGGAGCACTCCTCTATAAGTCGTTCAACGCGCGCATCAGTATTGATCGTGCTCGTATTGAGGCACCTGTTATTGCTATCGGTCCAGAAACTTCTGGTGTGCTCGAAGAGGTTTATGTCCATCCAGGAGACACTGTCTCTGTCGGACAAAATCTCGCCCGTGTCGGCTCAGAAGTGCTCTCTGCAAAGGTTGCTGGCATTGTACTTGAGGCAAGCAATACTCCAGGCCAAGTCTTCGCTCCGTCTCAAGTCGTAGTGAAAATGATTGAACCTACCGAACTGCGCGTCGTCGGTGTCATCAAAGAAAACGAAGGACTCTCTTCGCTTGCTGCAGGTAATCCAGTGCGATTTACCGTGGATACCTTTGAAGGAGAGTCGTTTGTCGGCGTCGTCGAGCGCATTAGTCCTACCTCGCAGGATACTGGTGTTGTATTTAGCATCTCTGACAAGCGTGAAGTAAAAGAATTTGAAGTGACAGTGCGATATGATACTGCCGCGCATCCCGAATTCAAAAACGGCATGTCTGCCAAGATGAACGTCTACATCAAGTAACACTCCTTTTGTATGGAAGAAAAGAAGCAAAGCAACCTGCACTGGTGGATACTGATCACCGTTATTGTCGGCACGTTTCTCGGACGACTCGATCAAACCATTGTCAATCTCGCCCTGCCTGATATCATCAGTGATTTTGGTATTACGGTCACCTCCGCTGGGTGGATTGCTACCGCGTACATCCTCGCCAATGCGATATTTGTGCCCATCTGGGGCAAGCTCGGAGACACCATAGGGCGCAAGAAGGTGTACATCATCGGCTTTGCTATTTTCATTCTCGGATCAGTGCTCGCTGGCTTTGCATGGAATCTGCCAAGCATGATCGTCTTCCGTATCATTCAGGCGATTGCCGGCTCAGCAGACTATCCGACTGCGATGGCAATTCTCGCAGTGACATTTAAAGAAGGGAAGGAGCGTGCACAGGCGCTCGGCCTCTGGTCGGCGTCGTTTGCAGCGGCGTCAGTTTTTGGACCTCTCTTGGGAGGTCCGCTGATTGATGGCTTCGGCTGGCGCTCGGTCTTTCTGGTAAATCTGCCCATCGGTATCATCGGTATCTTGATGGCGATGCGCTTCATCAACGAATCCCGCTCCGAATCCAAGCCGCAGCACTTTGACTGGTGGGGCGCGACGACGCTCGGCGTCATGCTCTCCTCCCTTGTTCTTGTGCTTGATAAGGGCTCGGAGTGGGGATGGCTGTCGCTTCATAGTGTGCTCGCGTATCTTGTCACGATCGTTTTCTTTGCATGGTTCGTGCGTATCGAGCACCGAGCAAAAGAGCCGATTGTCGATCTGCGCTTTTTCAAGATACCGGCATTCGTCAATACGCTCGGCAACAACTTCATCGTATTCATGGGTATGATGGGAGGCATCTTCCTTATCCCCGTGTTTGCGCAGACATTCCTTGGGTATGATGCGACGCAGACGGGATACCTCTTTATGCCGATGGCAGCAGCGATGATGCTCTCGGCAGCGGTCGGCGGGCGACTCACCGGCAAAGCTCCTGCACGGTATGTGATATTTACCAGCACACTCGTGGCGGGTATCGGCATATTCTTCTTTTCATTTCTTGATCCCAAGAGTGGTGCCCTCGCAATCATTATTCCGTTGTGCGTGATGGCATTTGGACTCGGCTTTGGCATGGCGCAGCGTACTAATATCATTGCTTCTGTTGTGGATCCGCATGAGATCGGTATCGCTTCTTCGGTGCTTGCACTCGTGCGCAACGTCGCGGGTGCATTTGGCATCGCGCTCTTCGGGACGATTCTCAACAGCCGCATTGAGCGCAATGTCCTGCAGGTCAATAGTATGAGTACGCTCCACAGTACCGATCCGTCTGTTGTGCAGCAATATATTTCGCTCGTCATTCTCAAGGCGCAGGTCAATGCGTATAGCTACGTCTTTGTCATCGCAAGCATCGTCATCATCGTCGGCGCCTTTGCAGTGCTGTGGCTTAAGGTCAAAGAACGCACCGACATAAAAGTGCATGTGGAGTAAGGTCTCTTACCTTTCTCAAAAGGCATACTTTTTAAACCATGTGCGTTGGCGCTTGGCGTAGTGCCAGATGGCAGTTTCGAGCTGAACCAGCATCTCAGACTTGGTTATTTTGCCCTGCAAAAATTGCGCTAGGTATCGGTACTCAAGCCCAAGGGCTTCGAGGCGTTTCCATGAGACGCCTTCGCTGTGCAATCGCCTCACTTCTGTAACCATTCCTGATTTCATGCGTTTGTAGAGGCGATTGTGAATGCGCGTCTTGAGTATATCGTCAGGGAAGTCGAGATAGTGCCACTCAACATCATATCTTTTTTGTCGAGAAACTTTCGGTACCTTGCCAAGCGCTCGCGCTATCTCTATCGCACGAATGAGACGGACGCGATTGTTAGTGTCAATTGCCGCAAAACGTTCGAGGTCGAGCGCTTCGAGCTTTTGCACGAGTGCTTCGGTAGGGATCTTCTCAAGCTGGATGCGAAGAGGTTTGTTTGGCGGCACTGCGGGGAAATCAGTATCGTAGACAACTGCGTCTATATAGAGCCCTGTCCCGCCGCAGATGATCGGCACTTTGCCGCGCTTCAAAATATCCTTGATTGCTTTGTCTGCGAGCTTTTTGTACTGCGCAACAGAAAAGACGCGTGTGGGACTTGCGACGTCGAGGAGATGATGTGGCACGCTTTTCATTTCGCGCTTAGTAATCTTGCCGCTCCCGATATCAAGCCCTCTGTACACCTGCCGAGAATCTGCAGAAATAATTTCCCCGCCAATCTTTTTTGCAAGCGCTATGGCAAAATCTGACTTGCCCGTTGCAGTCGGTCCGCAAACGACAATAATTTTTTGCATGGCGCGATTGTAGCACGAAAAATTCCTGCATGATATGCAGGAATTTAAAAAAGTTTATGCGATTGATACTGTATTAATTTTCTTGTCATGACTCCTTTTTGGGAATTCTAGCCACCCTATATATAAAAGGAAGCCAAAAAAAAATCCAGCTGTCATAACAAGATGTTCTACTACATAGAGAGGAATCTTACCAAATAGCTCCGATGGCATACTCGTTGCATAGGTCACTGCGCCCAAAAGATATGAAACCACAAGTCCCAATCCAATGACCATCAATCTATTGATGGTAATAGACTTCTGGCCACGATTTTTCCAATGGAAGTCAAACACAAGGTTTATTCCTACTAAGATGAAAAAGAACCCTATAGATATACCAAAAGCAAGGAAAACCCAAAATTGAGTCATCGAAACTGTTCCAGTTTTGATGTATCGTGTTTTTTCTTTCCAAACCGGCGCTTGTTCTCCTGGGACAGCAGTTAAAGAAACTGTAACCTCTTTATTACAGGAGAACACTTTGAAGGCTTCTGGGTGAGTATACCCTGCAAAGCCACAGTTCACAGATATTTCTTTCTTGTCTCCTTTAATAAGGTTATATGCATCACGTTCCTTCAGAATTTTTGGCCGCTCACTGAGTAGAATCAACTCCTCAATTGAACAATTGTTTTGCTGTTGAGGGAATGTTGTCGTAGTTCCAAGTAACCCGATAATCGCGATAATTATTTTTTTCATTGTGCAAAGTTTTTGTTTTTTACACCCTACATCGAAAATTTATTTTTGTCAAATGTGCCCGAAGGGAGACTTGAACTCCCACATCTTGCGATATACGCACCTGAAGCGTACGTGTCTACCAATTCCACCATTCGGGCAATGTGCCGGAGAGAGGACTCGAACCTCCACACCCTTGCGAGTAATCGATTTTGAGTCGATCGCGTCTACCATTCCGCCACACCGGCAACTTCGGTATCTTTGCATTTTTCTACTTTTTTTACAAGGAGAGAGTTGTCCAGAACAATTTGTTGTGGTACAATAAGTGGCGATTTTTCAGTTTTTCTTGTTTGGGATTTTTAAGGGGGCCTTGTCCAAGGCGCCCCTTTTTATATGTCATTCTTTAGTGTGGTACACTCTGTGCTATGTCCAATCTCTATAGCAACTCCATTTTCTTCATAGATGTCGACAAAATCCTGCCCAATCCTTTCCAGCCGCGCCGCGAATTTGAGGAAGGACCACTCAAGGACCTCGCTGAAAGCATTCGCCAGTACGGCATCCTCCAGCCGCTTACCGTCTCTCGAGTAGAAAAAGAGACAGCTGATGGAGGGCTCGTGACCGAATATGAGCTCATTGCCGGAGAACGCCGACTGCGCGCCTCTAAGCTTGCAGGGCTCTCGCAAGTGCCCGTCATCATCCGCGTCGGAGATGACAACATGGCAAAGCTCGAACTTGCCATCATCGAAAACCTCCAGCGCGAAGATCTCAATGCGGTAGAGCGTGCTCGCGCCTTTGCACGGCTCGTCGAAGAGTTTAAGTTTACCCACACACAGATCGGGCAGAAGCTCGGTAAGAGCCGCGAGTATGTTTCCAACACCGTGCGCCTGCTGACGCTTCCACAAGAAATGCTTGATGCCCTCTCCGAAGGTAAAATCAACGAAGGGCACACGCGTCCGCTCCTCATGCTCTCGTCTCGTCCCGAAGAACAGCAGACGCTGTTCAAAGAAATAACCGTCCGCAAAATTACTGTCCGCGAAGCAGAGCGCATCGCGAGGCGCATCGCCGTCGAAAAGGTACGTAATCACTCCACTATGCCTGACGAAACTCTGATGAAGGCAGAGCAGACGCTCCAAGAGGCGCTCGGGACGCGCGTGCACATACAACCGCGCGAGCAGGGAGGCAAAATCACTATCGACTATTTTTCTCCCGACGAGCTTGAGGTTATCTTGGCTCTGGTTGCCAAACGAGAGAGCGCTCCGGTGCCGATAGAAGGGACCGAACCAGTTGAAGCACTTGATGACCGCAGTCCACAGGAGCAAGCTGCTGCACAACAAGAAAGCGAAGAAGACCTCTACAATCTCAAGGATTTTTCTCTCTAATCGAGTCGTTACTTTTTGAGAAAAAGTTTGTCGAACATTCCGCCGTGTTCGCTAATGTGGGCGCGGATTTTGCGTCGCGCGCTGTTGGTCTTGGCATACTCGACCCACTTGTTTGAGGGCTTTGCGTTTTTGTTCGTGACAATCTCGATAATGTCTCCATTGTGAAGCGTGTCTCCGAGTGAGCCCATCTTGCCGTTGATACGCGCGGCGCTGGTGGAGTGTCCAACGTCAGAGTGGATAGCGTAGGCAAAGTCGATAGGGCTGGCGCCTTCGGGGAGGTCGATGACATCGCCCTTGGGGGAGAAGACGAAGATACGGTCTTTGAAAAAATCGAGCTGCAATTGCTGGAGAAAGGCACTAGGGTCGCGGACGACTTCGTGGAGCTCTTTGAGTTCGTCGAGCCAGCGCCACTTTTTACTGGTCGGCTGGGAGCTGTTGTCGCGAGAGGCTTCTTTGTAGACAAAGTGAGAAGCGATACCCATCTCTGCTTCGCGGTGCATGTCTTCGGTACGAATCTGTACCTCGACGACTCCGTGCTCGGTGAGAACAGAGGTGTGGAGCGATTGGTACCCGTTTGGCTTCGGGAGTGCGATGTAGTCCTTGATACGTTTGGGGATGGGCTTCCAAAGCATATGGATAAGTCCGAGGATTTGGTAGCAGTCAGCAACCGTCTCAGCGATAACGCGAAGCGCAACGATATCGTACACATGCTCGGCATTCCATAAATATTTTTCCAGCTTGCGATAGGTGCTATAGGTGTACTTGATGCGTGAATGGACTGAACGATAGGGAACAGAGAAGTCAGCAAGAGTCTTTTCAATGACGGCGTGTGCGTGCTGGACTGTCTGCTTTGCCTCAGGGACGATGCTGTCCATGATTGCCTTTGTCTTTTGGTATTCTGCGGGGTAGGCGTAGGGAAATGCCTGGTCTTCGAGCTCGCCCTTGAGCTTCTCCATACCAAGTCTCCCCGCGAGTGCTGCGTGGACGTCGATGGTTTCGAGTGCAATCCGGCGCTGTTTTTCTGGACGGACGTGTTCGAGCGTTTGTACATTGTGCAAGCGGTCGGCAAGTTTGATGATGAGTACGCGGATGTCTTCTGCCATTGCAAGGAAAAATTTGCGCAGACTCTCGACATGGCGTTCGCGTCCCTGATACTTGAGCTTGCCGAGTTTCGTGACGCCTTTGACCAAAAAGAGTACTGTCTCGCCAAATTGTTCGAGCAGTTCTTCCTCGGTCGCTTCGGTGTCCTCGAGGGTGTCGTGGAGGAGTGCGGCGGCGACGGTGTCGGTATCCATATCAAGGCGTGCGCAGTTTTTTGCTACTTCAACGACGTGTAAAAAGTAGGGCTCCCCACTATTGCGCAGCTGCCCGCGATGCTTCATCTGTGCAAACGTATATGCACGCTCTACACGCTGCCGTTCGGGGACAGGGAGCGAGGGAGGGAGCAGTGTCAGAAGGTCTTCCATGTCTTTCTACTATACAGGTTCTGAGGAGTATTGACAAAATATCACGTTACTGCTAAAAAGAAAGAGAAACGTTTTTTATTTTTTCACCAAAATACTTTTTTATGAAAAAGTTTTTTCTGGTACTTGTACTCCTTCTCGGGGTACATGCTATAGGCGAAGCACAGCGTTACGGACGTTTTGGACGAACTCAGTGTCGTTCAAATAACTACTGGTCGTATGGTGACAGGTATACTAACAACATGTCATATATTAACAGCAGATCAGGCGTTGGTGCACTTGCGTTGGGAGTGGTAGTGGGTACTCTTTCTGGAATAGGGAACAACTACTACAACAACAATGTAGTGTGTTACCGGCCGCAGCTTCGGTATCGAATGGTGACAGGTTTTGTTACTCAGTATGACTGTTATGGCAACGCATATCAGGTGCAGACGTCAACGATGGTGCCCGTATACGACTAATTTTTTCCAGGCTCAACTGCCCCAGAATAATCTGGGGCATTGTTTATTTCTTTTTTCGCTGGAACCCGCGCGCTTTTTTTGGTTGTGCGAGGAGTTCAAGTGCCTGGTCGAGCGTGATAGTGTAGGGATCAAGCGGCTTTTTGATAGAACGGAAGTTGCCGTCGTGCCCGACATACGGACCGAAGCGTCCGATAGTGGCGATGACATCCTTGCTGTCATCAGGGTGAACACCTAGTGTACGTGGGAGTGCGAGGTAGTGGAGCGCCATCTCGACAGTGACGGTCGAAGGATCTATTTCCTTGGGGATAGATGCCATCTTTGGTTTTTCCTGCTTCTTTCCTTTTACTTTTGGCGGCATCTCGCCGAGCTGCACGTAGGGGCCAAATCGCCCGACCTTTGTATAAATAGGAAGTTGTGTTTCGGGATCAACACCGATCGGCTCATCGGCTTTGATTTCGGTGCCATCAATCATCAGTGCTCCATCGCAGTCGGGATAGCGAGAGCAGGAGAGGAATTTGCCGCCGCGACCGAGCTTCACTACCATTGAACTGCCGCACTTGGGACATTTGAATTTTGGATCAGCTGCTTCGAGTGTTGTCGCCTTGTCGAGCTTGTCTTTTTCTTTTACTTCTTTTTGAAACGGCGTATAAAATTCACGAAGCGTCTTTTCGTAATCGCGGTCGCCTGCGGCTATGTCATCGAGCTCATTTTCCATTTCTGCAGTAAAAGTATCTGAAATGTACTGCATGAAGTTTTGTTCAAGGAAGGTTGAGACCACTTCGCCGGTGTCGGTGGGCTTGAGTGATCGACCAACTTTTTCTACATAGCCGCGTTCCTCAATAGTCTTCATGATGGATGCATAAGTACTCGGACGTCCGATGCCGCGCGCTTCGAGCTCTTTGACAAGTCCCGCTTCGCTATAGCGATTGGGTGGCTCGGTCTGTTTTTCGAGGTCGGTGAATTGCAGGAGAGTAAGGGGTTCGTTGACAGCAATGGATGGCAGTTCGACGTCTTCACTGCGCGCACTCGGATCTGCGACGAGCCAGCCGGGGAAAAGTACCTGACTTCCGGTCATTGTGAAATCTGGTAGAGAGTCGCTTTTGACATTTCCTACTACACGCGTCTTGAGAAGTTTGGCGTCAGCCATTTGCGAGGAAACGGTGCGTTCCCAAATGAGTGTATACAGTCGTTTCTGTTCCTCGGTCGTGCCAGCATTCACTTTTTCGATATGTGTGGGACGGATAGCTTCATGTGCTTCTTGTGCGTTCTTGGATTTGGTTTTGTAGAGACGTACTTCGAGGTAGTCTTTTCCGTATTTCTTTTCGATGACAGAGGCGATACTTGCAACTGCCTGTTTCGATAGAGTAGTTGAGTCGGTACGCATGTAGGAGATGTGTCCTGCTTCATAGAGCTTTTGCGCTGCCATCATAGTACGGGAGGGAGAAAATCCAAGACGAGAACTCGCTGCTTGTTGTAATGTAGAGGTGGTAAATGGTGCGCGCGGACTTCGCTTTTGTTCGGATGCTTTGATGTCTTTTATGAACCAGTCTTCTTTATTGGCAGTTGCGATAATGCGATCCACTTCTTTTCTATCACGCGGTTCTTCAACGCACGAGAGGGTGATGGATGCGCCAGCCTTGGTTTTGAAATCAGCACTGAGTGCCCAATAGGTCTCGGGGATAAACGCGCGAATCTCGCGTTCACGTTCGACGAGAATGCGAAGTGCGGGAGATTGTACGCGACCAGCGGAGAGTCCGTAACGTACTTTTTTCCAGATGATGCCAGAGAGATCGTAGCCGACAAGACGGTCGAGCACGCGGCGTGCTTCTTGTGCACGGCGCAGGTTGGTATCGATCGCGCGTGGCTCCTTGAGCGCTTCGGTTACTGCGTCTTTGGTGATTTCGTGGAAGGTGACGCGTGTAATGGGGGCATTCACTTTTTTGTCTTCTTTGAGGAGTGTCTCAATATGCCATGCGATTGCTTCTCCTTCGCGGTCAGGGTCGGGCGCGAGAACGATTTCGCTTGCCTTTTCGGCGAGGAAGCGGAGCTCAGAAACAACCTTTTCTTTTCCTTTTGAAATTTCGTAATGCGGAATGAAACCCCCCTCGATGTCGATAGCTTTTTTGTTTGATTTCGGAAGGTCGCGCACATGGCCGACAGAAGCACGCACGGTGTATGCGCCGTCTAGATATTTTTCAATTGTTTTCGCTTTTGAGGGCGACTCGACGATGAGCAACTTGGTCATTGTTTGACAGTAGTACCACGGGAGTATTCTTTTGGCAAATAAATGTCGCCAAACAGGGTGTGTTTGGCGACAGTGGTTTTCTTATGCTGCGAGCAATACTCGCAGTTTTAATTCGTTCTGCACTATTGTTTTGGGGAGGGACTGAAGTGCATCGTGTACACGATGCTTTTTGAGGTACGGGCGCAGTATCTCAAAAATGACAAATGCCGCTTTCTCTTCTTTGTTGTATCGGCAGTTGCGATTGCGTAATACTTTGAGCTTGCTGGCGTGGTCACGCTCGGCGAAGCGATTGTTGAGCTGCCGATAGAAGCTCAACACAATGTCTTTGCCCGAGTATCCATCGGTAAGGGAATTGACTCGGGAAAAAGGGAGTGAGAGCAGGTCTTCGACGGTGTTGAGGTTATTGCGGCACAATTCTTTCAACAGCGATTTACGAAAATGAAAAAAAGAAAGAGGAATGGAGCACGGCCACGTGAGTTCTTTGACGACACGGGTTCGTTCGTCATGGGTTTTTATTGTCATACTACAAGGTTTTCTCCATTCTACCACTCTTAATGCGTCCGTTCAATAGTGCCGAAACTTTCTCGTATCAATCCTTTGATTTCAAGTGTTGAGAGAAGAATGGTCACTTCCGAAGGGTCGGCATCCAGCAAGGCAATAAGCTGGTCTCTCGTGCGTGGCTCAGTGAGAAGTGCGAGGAGGTGAAGCTCTTCGGTGCTGGCGATAGTTTCGTTGTGTTTTGAAGAAATTTCTTCTGTGAGGAGATTAAGTTCGCGTAAGATATCTTCGACGCCAGTGACAGGTACTGCACCGAGCTTCAGTAGCCAGTTAGTTCCTTCGGAAGAGGGAGAAGTAATGGGTCCCGGAATAGCACCCACTATTTTATTGTATTCGGTACCCAGGCGTGCAGTGATGAGGGTCCCAGATTTCATTTCTGCCTCGACAACGAGTACAAATGTGCCGACGCCTGCCATGAGGCGATTGCGCTGTGGAAATGTCCACTGCGCAGCACGCGTATCGGACGGATACTCTGAGACGAGGAGTCCTCCGTTTTCAAGAATGCGCTGCGCGAGCTGTCGGTGCTGTGCCGGGTAGAGCGCTTTTGTACCAAGTCCTGACCCTGGAAAAGCGATAGTAGGTATCCCTGCATCAAGTGCTGCCTCGTGTGCGACAGAGTCGATACCGAGCGCGAGTCCAGATACTATCGCAATAGGGTACCCTTTCAATCCTGCAATCAGAGAACGGCAGACAGACTTGCCATAGCTGGTGCAATTACGGCTACCGACGATCACTACAAGGGATTGACCTTCAGGTATAGTGGTATTGCCGCGGACAAAAAGTGTTTTTGGGTTTTGCGGGATTTCCTTTAGCGAAGGGAAAAGAGCGTCGGGAGGGACTTCGATGATAGGGAAGGCATCCATAGCGACAGTGTATCACCTCATGATATAGTGGTAGAGCTATGCTAGATATCAAATTCATCAAAGAGAATGCCGAGCTCGTCAAAGAAGGCGCCCGCAAGAAGCATATTGATGTAGATATTGACGGACTGCTCGCCCTCGAAGAAAAGCGCAAGGCAGCACTTTCTGAATTTGAAGCGCTTCGTGCTGAGCAAAATAAGCTCTCTGACGACATCCCCAAGGCGGCGCCTGAGGCGCGTGCAGCACTTATCGAAAATCTCAAACCACTCAAAGAAAAAGTAGCCACCGCTGAGGAGGCATACAAGATGCTTCTCAAGGAGTGGCAGGCACTCATGCTTACCGTGCCCAATATTCCTGATATGACGGTACCTGAAGGGAAAGATGACAGCGAGAATGTTGAAGTACGCGTCTGGGGAGATCGGCCGGTAATTGCCTCAGCGAAAGATCATGTGGAACTGATGGAGGCGCTCGATCTTGTCGACTTTGAACGGGGGACCAAGGTCGCTGGTTTTCGTGGGTACTTTCTCAAAGGAGATGCAGTACTGCTGCAGTTTGCGTTGTGGCAATACTTTTTGAATGGACTTCTGACAAAAGGATTTCAGCCGCTCGTCGTGCCGTCATTAGTGAACAAGCAGACGCTCTACGGTACAGGATATCTTCCACAGGGTGAAGAAGATCTCTATAAGACGCAGGATGACATGTACCTCTCTGGTACTGGCGAAGTGGGGACCATGGCGTATTACAGCGATGAAGTATTAGCAAAAGCAGATCTCCCCAAGAAGTTTGTCGCGTTTTCACCATGTTTCCGCCGTGAAGCAGGGAGCCATGGCAAGGATGTCAAAGGACTGGTGCGCGTGCATGAATTTTTTAAGTTCGAGCAGGTGGTCTTGTGCGAGGCAAGTCATGAGATGAGTGTCGCCTTCCATGAAGAGCTTACAAAAAACGTCGAAGAGCTCCTCCAGGGGCTTGGGCTTCACTATCATGTCGTCGTTAATTGCGGAGGCGATCTAGGGCTTGGTCAGGTAAAGAAGTATGACATCGAAGTGTGGATGCCGAGCCAGGAAAAGTTTCGTGAGACGCACTCTGCCAGCTACTTCCATGATTTCCAATCGCGCCGGCTCAACATCCGCTACAAAGACGAGGAAGGGAAATTGCATTACACACATTCACTCAACAACACTTTAGTCGCGACTCCTAGCCGTATCATCCCTGCGATCATAGAAAATTTTCAGCAGGCAGATGGGTCGATCGTAATTCCTGAGGTGCTTCGTCCGTATATGGGAGGAAAGAATACCATCCGTAGAATATAAAGAGGCAATAAATATATATGTACGAACGAAAGTACGCAGCAAAGGTACTCTCCACTCAAAAAGGGCTTCCGAAGGAAAAAGTACCAAAGCATCCATTTCCACTCAAAAAATTTTTATGGGGGACGGCCATTGCCCTATTGGTCGCAGGGGCAGTGATTGCAGTGCGACACCCAGCGTTGCAGGTGAAGACGATCGATGTTATCGGTACCGAGACAATCGATCAAGAGGACATAGCGACGTTTGTTCGTGAGAGTATCGACGGAACCTTCCTGCATTTTTTCCCGCGTTCGAGTATTTTTGTTGTCTCAACGGGAAAACTGGAGCGAGCCATTACAGTGGCTTTTCCTCGTGCAGCAAATGTACAGGTGACACACGAAGGGGTCGATGGATTGTCGGTGCACCTCTTGGAACGAACAGAAGCGTACCTTTGGTGTGTTTCTGACGAGAGTTGCTTTTTTATGACGAAAGAGGGAATTGTTTTTGCGCGAGCACCGTTTTTCTCTGGGGATGCATATGAGCGTATTTTTTGGGGAGAAGATGCGGGGACGCTTCCTTTTTCTCCAGTACCAACAGAAATACTGACACTTTTTGAAAAATTTCGTACAGGGTTGCCACCACTTGGTATTGTTCCTGTAGAGTATCATTTTGTTTCTGATCATCGAGTCGATATCTCCTTTTTCCATCACGGCAGCATTGCACAACTGATTGTTGATCAGACACTCGACCCTGAGCAGGTGATGCGAGGGTTAGCTTCAGCGCTTGACGCTGAGCCGCTGCAGTCTGATATGAAGACGAACAGCAAATTCCTTGAGTATCTTGATGCCCGGTTTCCGAACAAGATTATTTATAAATTCAAATAGGTATGTGGGCAGAACTGCGAAAACGTAATACTCCCTTTTTCTGCGCTGCACCCATGGCAGATGTGACTGACGCAGCGTTTCGTCGGATGCTTGTGAAGTACGGCAAGCCGGATGTCATGTGGACGGAATTTGTCTCTGCTGACGGGCTCATCAGCGGCGGCAGAGATGCACTCATGCGCGACTTGGCTTTTGTCAAAAGTGAGCGTCCGATAGTGGCGCAGCTCTTTTCGAGTAATCCGCAAAAGATGGAAGCGGCGGCGAAGCTATGTGCAGAGCTCGGCTTTGACGGTATCGATATCAACATGGGCTGTCCTGATAAGAGTATTGAGAAGCAGGGAGCA
The DNA here is from genome assembly GCA_020845875.1 of Candidatus Nomurabacteria bacterium. Lineage (GTDB taxonomy): Bacteria > Patescibacteriota > Minisyncoccia > Phycocordibacterales > UBA9973 > UBA4124. The sequence continues at coordinate 2,466 of JADLEY010000011.1, read as the reverse complement.
GGAGCGGCGATGATCAAGACTCCTGAGATCGCAATTGAGATTATCAAAGCAGCAAAGCGCGGTATTGCTGCTGCAGGTAAAACTATTCCTGTATCAGTAAAGACGCGCGTCGGATACCATCAGTCACAGATCGATACATGGATCCCGCTATTACTCACCGAAGGTATTGCTGCGCTCACTCTCCATGCGCGTACCCGCAAAGAACTCTCAGCGGTGCCTGCGCAGTGGCACTACGTGAAAGAGGTAGTGAAGCTCCGCGACCGACTGGCACCTCAAACGATCATCATCGGCAACGGCGATGTGACGAGCCTTGCTGACGGAAGGGTAAAGGCTGCCATGAGCGGCTGCGATGGAGTGATGGTAGGGAGGGCACTCTTTGGTAATCCGTGGTTTTTTGATGCGTCGCGGGAGGTAGTAGCAGCGCTGCCGCAAAAACGCGGAGCGTTTTTGCGGCTCCCGTTTCTCAAGCGCTTTTTTGATACACGTCGCACTGCTCCGCAATCAGCGGTACGTCCGATCATGGTACGCGACCGCCTCGAAGTACTCGTGGAGCATGCAGCACTTTTTGAGGAGCTGCTCGGTGACATCAAATCCTTTGCTATTATGAAGAAGCATTTTAAAGCATATTGCACAGGATTTACTGGCGCAAAAGAACTTCGGATACGCCTCATGGAGACGGCGAGTGCGATAGAAGTCAAGACTGCTGTTTCTGATTTTCTGCTACAATGATCGTTAGTATGACAGCCTCGCAGGTACTCTATCGTAAATACCGCCCTGAAACATGGGAAGAAGTGGTAGGACAGGAGCCAATAGTCTCTGTGCTGACGCAATCAATCAGGGGAGAGACCTTTTCGCACGCCTATCTCTTCACCGGCGGCAGAGGGACGGGCAAGACGTCGGTAGCGCGTATCTTTGCACGCTCGCTCGGCACTGCCCCTGAAGATATCATCGAGATTGATGCGGCAAGCAATCGCAGTGTCGAGGATATCGATGCGTTGCGTAGCGGAGTACGCGTGTTGCCGTTTTCGTCTCGATTCAAGGTCTATATCATCGACGAAGTGCACATGCTCTCGACACATGCGTTCAATGCACTTCTCAAGACGCTCGAAGAGCCGCCAGCGCACGTGCTTTTTGTTCTCGCCACCACCGAACTAGACAAGGTGCCTGAGACTATCCTCTCGCGCTGTCAGGTCTTTTCCTTCCGCAAGCCCAGCGAGGCGACGCTCGCTGGGCTTGTCCAGGATGTTGCAAAAAAGGAAAAGCTTTCGCTCGATGCGGAGAGCGCGGCGCTCATTGCCTTTTTGGGGGATGGATCATTTCGCGATACGTTTGGTATTTTGCAAAAGGTTATTTCTGCAGCGTCAGACCGCATTATCACCAGAGATCTCATCGAGAAGGTGACTGGTGCACCGTCGCTCTCAACGCTGCGCGATTTGTACGCAGCACTGCTTGCCAAAGATATCGACGCTGCGTATGGAACGCTGACAGCAGCAGAGGCACACCATACCGATATTCGTCTTCTCTGTGAGCTTCTGCTTGAGACGGTGCGTCGCTCTCTCATGTATCGCTATGCGCCGCGCCTGCGCGAACAAATAGAGAGAGATTATTCGGCAGAATATTTTGAGATCATCAAACAGGGTGCGGTCGAGAGCGCTGATGTCATTTCCTCCAGAGGTATCGTGGCGCTCATCACTGCCATGGAACGCATCTCTTACGCAGCGATCCCGACGCTCCCACTCGAGCTGGCATTTATCGAAATACTAGGTGTTGAGGGGACTTCAAAAGCATAGAGAAGTGTGATATAAAAACAATCATTGTCGGATCGTCTAATGGTAGGACATCAGGTTTTGGTCCTGAGTATCTAGGTTCGAGCCCTAGTCCGACAGCCAACTTGAGCTAGCTCAAAGATAGCTAGTTTACAAACAAAAACACCTCTCAAGTTCGAGAGGTGTTTTTGTTGTTTTATATTACAACAAATTATGCTATAATCTTTGTATGAAAGATGATGCCAAAAAGTTGGGAGAAAATCTCAAAAAACTTAGGATCAAAAAAGATATTAGCCAAATAGAACTCGCTCGTATGTTGAGCGTTGATCGATCTTTTGTGAGCAATATCGAGAATGGAAAAAATAATCCAACTCTTTCAACCATTACTAGCTTAGCCAAGGCGTTAGGTGTTTCAACTAACGAACTTTTAAAATAATATGTCGTCATCAATAACAAACACCGGTGATAATACGCTTTCGTCAAACTTAAAGAGCATTTTGCCTAATTGTGATAAGGTAGATGCTTTGGTTGGATATTTTTACTTCTCTGGTTTTCGAGATTTACATAATGAGCTAAAAGATAAACAAATTAGAATCTTGGTTGGAATGGATATTGATAAGAAAATTATTGATAAAGTTTCAACTCTCAAAGATTTAAACTTAGATTCGTATACAACAGATACAAAAACATCTTCTCGCTC
>JADLEY010000010.1 GCA_020845875.1 Candidatus Nomurabacteria bacterium | reverse complement strand
GTTGTAGAAGTATTCGACTATCGAGGGAGTGTGTATCGGTAGGCATCGTAGCTATAACCGTGAAAACACCACGATTTTTCACATCTTTTCACTGTTTTGCTTGCCAATACCGTGAAAAATACTATAATTAAGGAGTATATGGCAAAGAAACCTTCGGTATTTAGTAAAGTAGATGCTTTGCGCGAGCGATACTACAAAAGCGCTTCTGGCAAGGAGGCACTCATAAAACTCGTCAATGAGGCAGAGATTCCCGACCAAGTCTATAACTCGAACGCCATTGAGAACAGCACGTTGAGCCTGGAAGAAACAGAAAAGATTCTCCTCCAAATTGATCTTGATCGCTACATTTCCGAACGAGAGATTTTTGAGGCAAAAAATCTTGCTCGTGTGATGGAATACATCGAAAAGCGAGCAAAGGAACAAGAGTTGAGTGAAGAAGTTATTCTTTCACTCCACAAAATGCTCCTCTCAAATATCCGTGATGACATCGCAGGCAGGTTCCGCAAAGATAATGAGTTTGTCCGTGTCGGCAGCCATATCGCTCCTGCTCCGCAAGAAATCCCAGAGAGCATGAAAAAGATGCTGTCTAAATACTATGCTTCTACGAGCGAAAGCATTATCAAGAGAATTGCCAAACTGCATCTCGCTTTTGAATATCTCCACCCGTTCAACGATGGCAATGGCCGTATTGGGCGTGTCATCAGCAATTATCTCCTCATTCGTGAGGGCTATGTTCCTATCAACATCAAATTTATTGACCGAATGAAATACTACGATGCATTCAAGGAGTTTGAGACGAAAGGCGTAACAGAAATGATGGAAGAAATCGTAGCAAAGGCGCTCACCAACAGCTATCACAAACGCCTTGCGTATCTTGAAGGAAAGAAGATAGTGACGCTTACAGACTATGCAAAAACACACAAACTTGCGCACTCAAACCTCATCAACAAAGCAAACCGCCAGACCATTGAAGCCTTTCTTGAAAAAGGGGTGTGGAAAATAGGGGACAAATAGGCAAAAGGGCGAGGTTATTGACTTTTTGTACGATATATGCTACAATTCTACTAGTTCTTTAAAACAACATTCATAACTTCAAAAACAATGACACTATGGCAAAGAAAGCTGTATCTCCGTTGGAACCCATCACCGAGGGTCAAATCGGTAAAATCGCTGAACTGGTAACTGCGAAACTTCGTAAAAAGAAAAAGGAGTTTCCCGATAGCACCGTCGTTCAGTCGGTGCTCGCCACAAGCGGTGAAGCGGTTGCACAGGAACTGTTTGCGGTTGTTCGCAAATATGTAGATGCCGCAAGCAATCTTCTCACCCGCTCCGTCTCCGTCAACCGCACCCGCTCTGCCAAAGAAGCCCTCAAAGCGACTGGCAGGAACCTGTATCTAAACGATAGTGTGGCAGATGTAATGCCAAATGGTACCGCCAAAGAAACGGAAGTCGTATTCTTCAAACTGGATCGTTACATAGACGACAACGATTTGGAAAAAGAATACGAGCTGCGCGGGCTTACACCTGTAGATCCTTTTTCTTTAGCTGCCGTGAACGAAGCCGACCCTGCTTTTGCCGATACGTACCCCAATGGTACTCACTGGAAGGATGCAAAGGATAGTTGGTGCTTCGCGGCCTTCCGCCGCCTCGACTGGCTCGACGAGCGTTATGTGCGCGTGCGCCGCAGTGACGACGGCTGGAACGACGACTGGTGGTTTGCGGGGGTCCGCAAGTAGCTCTGTGAAGTATGAGTCTGTGAACTTTTTGCACTTTGAACTTTGACCTCCGCTCCTGAGCGGAGGTTTTCTTTTGTATACTAGAGAGCGGTAGTAGGTGAATATATCGATGACTGTGGTTGTCGACTACCGAATCCAGTATCCATACATCCAGAATACTGTCGGTTACGACTTGCGGTAGCGTGGTGTATGTAGGCACTTCAAAAAATGAAGTTACTTGGTGCAGGATACTTGGGCATTGCGATGCCGAAACCTATACAATCAAAAGCACTTTTGGTGGTGGTACAGATGGTATCTTGTACGCTTCGCGACCTTCAACCGCAACGACTGGAACGACGAGCGTTATGTGAACGTGAACCGCAATGACAACGACTGGAACGACAACTGGTGGTTTGCGGGGGTCCGCAACTTGCTTCATTTCTCCTCCGACTATATGTCGGGGGAGTTTTGTTTTGCAAGCTGTCCGCTCCATCCTCCGAGCATCTTTCCCACTTCTTCTACTTTTGCTGATAGTGCGAGGTATTTTTTGTCCGTGAGTGATTTTGTTTCCCAGAGGACCATGAGAAGAATCTTGAGCGTGTCAACTTTGCGTATCGCGATACGCACGTAGGGCTGTTTCTCGGTACGTGTCAGATATGTCGCGATGGCAATTGCTTCTATGATTTCTATGAACAAGGTGTCTATCTTTATACCGAGTGAATGGCGGTGTGTTTTCGGGAGTGTGTGATAATATTCGTACCATACGAGGTACAATGATTTTCCTTTTTGTAGGACTGGTAAAAGTGTCGATGGGGGGGGGTACTATTGTTTGCACGATGTATAGCCATACGTACAATACTATCATTTCACTCGAAAATCTTCTGTTTGCATGGAAAGAATTTCGACACGGGAAGCGAAAACGCCATGATGTACAGCTGTTTGAGCGAAACCTAGTGGTAAATATCCAACTTCTCCATGAGCGGTTGGTTACAAAAATATATAGTCATTCTTCGTATGAGGCTTTCAACATCTCTGACCCCAAACCCCGCAACATCCACAAAGCCTCCGTCCGCGACCGCATCGTCCACCACCTCCTCTATTCCGCACTCTATCCCTATTTTGATACGAAGTTTATCCACGACTCATACTCTTGCCGCGTAGGCAAGGGGACGCATCGAGCGCTTCGGCGGTTTGAGCGGTTTGGGAGAAAAGTATCTCGAAACGATACCCGCACGTGCTGGGTACTCAAGTGTGACATCAGAAAGTTCTTTGCGAGTATTGACCATACAATCCTCAAGGAAATCCTCGCTCGGCACATATACGATACAGATATGCTCTGGCTCCTCGGGCAGATCATCGACAGCTTTCCAAACGGGCTCCCCTTAGGCAACCTCACCAGCCAGCTTCTGGTGAATGTCTACATGAACGAATGCGACCACTTTGTGAAGCACACACTCAAGATGAAATACTACATCCGCTATGCTGATGACTTCGTCTTTTTCTCCCATGACCGCAAAGAGCTTGAGACACTTCTTCCAAAAGTTGAGCGGTTTTTGAAAGAGCAGCTTGCGCTCTCACTTCACCCCGACAAGGTCTTTATCAAAACGCTCGCCTCCGGCGTCGACTTCCTCGGATGGGTCCATTTCCTTACCCATCACGTACTGCGCACCGCAACAAAACGCAGAATGCTCAAACGTATAACAACACACCCGACCGTCGCTACGATTGCTTCATACAAAGGAATGCTGGAGCAGGGGAATGGGTATAAGCTCTCTAAAAAGTTGTATGTTTGACCCTGTCGGCAGTCTTTTGTATAGTATTACTATGACTACTGTCACTGTCCCGAAAGCTACATACCAGACACTGGTGCGCAAGGCGAAAGCGTATGAAAAAATTGCTGCGCAGGTATCTACGTACGCAATCGCAATGCCCGTTGAGCAGGTTGTTGAGGAGTTTCGCCAGACTAAGAAATACAGCGAGCCGTTTCTCGCTGACTTGAAAGACGGACTCAAAGATTTACGCAAATCAAAAGCATGGAAATCGAAGTAGTAACACCAAAGGTTACTCAGTTCATTCGCGCCCACAATCTTGAATTAAAATGGGAGAAAGCTATTGCGCTCCTCAGACAAAATAGACGACATCCTTCGCTCCATACCGAACTGCTTGAACCAAAAGATCAGCTCGTCTATTCCTTTCGGCTTGATCGAAAATACCGAGTGCTGTTTGCAATAAAAGGAAACACCGCATTTATATTCCGAGTAACGAATCACTATCAATAATGAACATATCACTGTGATGTACAACAACGAACTCACTATCTATACCGACGGTGCGTCACGGGGCAATCCCGGACCGGGGGGCTGGGGCGCGATTATTCTCGTCGGGGGACAGGTGATGGAGATTGCCGGAGGGGAGAAACGCGCAACAAACAATCGCATGGAGCTTGAAGCGGTACGCGCGGTGCTCTCTGATAGCGCTGCGCTCGCGCACAACGGTTCCGTTATCGTTCTCTCTGATAGCGCCTATGTGGTAAACGGCATGAACAACTGGATGTGGGGCTGGGAGAAGAAGGGATGGGTGACCATGCAAAAAACGCCGGTGGAAAATAAAGTCCTCTGGCAAGAGCTTCTCGCGCTTTCGCGAAAGTACGGCGACCGCCTTACTATTGCGAAGGTCTCGGGGCACGCGGGCGAGCTCTACAACGAGCGCTGCGATGAGCTTGCGGTTGCGGCGGCGCTCGGTAAGCAGCAAACTCTCTTCAAAGGTTTGCTCAAAGACTACGATGCTTTTTTGAAAGAAATGGGCACGACAGAGAAAACAGCAAACACCAAAAAGCCAAAACCTAAAACCTCTCACCTCGCACCCTACTCCTACGTCTCACTCGTGGACGGGAAAGTGTTTGTCGACAAAACATGGGCAGCGTGCGAGAAGCGCGTAAAGGGAAAGAAAGCGAAGTTTAAAAAAGTCTTTTCAAAAGAAGAAGAAACCGCGCTTCTCCAAGAGTACACGCTCCACTCACTTCTCCCCTGATGCTTGAATTGCTGACTGCTGCACTTATCACCGGCGCCGTTGCGTACCACACGCTCTCTCTCAGTCTGTCGATTATCGCGCTTGTCGCGTGCTCGATTGCGCTGTGGTGTGCGGTTGCGTGGAGGACAGCGCGCGGGCTCTTACTCGCCCTCTCGCTCGGCTGCGCGCTTCTCTTGGGAGCAATCACGATGTGGAGCACCGAGCGGCAGGTGCCCGAAGCGCTCTTCGGCAATCGCGCCTTTGAAGGGGCGGTGAGCACCGTCGACCGGCGCCTCTCGCACACGACACTTACTATAGAAGATACGGTATATCACGAGCGCTTGCAGCTCTTTGTCTACGAAGAGACGGCAGCACTGCCGGGAGATATCATCAGCGTACGCGGTGAGATAGAGAAGCCGGAATCATTTCTCACCGATCAGGGGCGCCTCTTTGACTATCCGTCGTATCTTGCTGCGAAGGGGATACAGGGAGTAGGGTACCGCCCCGCTGTGCTTATTATCGATGAGGGAAGATTTTCGCTCGAGCGCCTTGCCACGAAGATTCGTTTTGCTATCGGAGCGATATTGGCGCGGTTCGTCTCTTTCCCCGTCGACGGAATTATTGCCGGCATGACGGTTGGCTCTCAGGGAGCGCTCCCTGATGATGTGGAGGAGCTCTTTCGCACGACCGGCGTGCTGCATGTGCTCGTGCTCTCGGGGTACAATATCATGCTCCTTGCGGGGTTTCTCGCCATCGTCCTTCGCGCGCTACCGTTTCGAGTACGCACCGCTTTCTCTATTGCTGCCATTGTCCTGTTGGTGCTCATCAGCGGAAGCGGCGCGGCGAGCATCCGCGCGGGAATTATGGGAAGCATCGCGATTCTCTCGGGGGTCGCGGTGCGCACCTATCGGCCGCTCCGCGCACTCTCGATTGCCCTCCTCGCCTTTTTCTTTGTCTCGCCGCTCTCAGTCTTCTCTGACCCCGGGCTGCACCTGTCGTTTATTGCAACCGCGAGCATGCTTTTTGTCGTCCCGAAAGTGAGCGCCCTCTTCCGCTTCATCCCTCAGACGCGCGGGGTAGACGTGCGTGAGCTCTTCACGCTTGCGGTAGTGATGCCGCTCATGACGCTGCCGTACATTATGTACTTCTCCGGTATGTTCCCGTGGAGCGCGCCACTTGCAAATATTCTCCTCGCTCTTGCCACGCCGATTCTGATGGCGGGCGGGATTGTGCTTCTTGCGCTCTCGTGGGTTGCGCCCCTCGCACAACTGCTCGGCATACTCTTGAGTGCTCTCGGCGAGAGTGTGCTCTCAATCCTTACCGTGCTCTCACGGATTCCGCTGTGGCAGATGCTCGAAATACCGTGGTGGACGGTCGTGCTCTGTTACGGAGTCATTGTTGCGGCGCTCTTTTGGCGAGCAATTTTTGCTACTGCACGGCAGCTTCAAAATGCGCTTGCGCCTTCTTCCAGTTCATCTGACTGAGAAAATCTGCAACGTATTGCTTTTTACCGGAAGGAAAATAATCGAGGACATAAGAGTGTTCCCACATATCAAGAGCGATGATAAGGTCGCATCCTGCAAGATGTCCAACATGCTGCTCGTCTACCCAGCCGTTGACGAGTGATCTGCTAACAGGATCCCAATAGAGGATTGCCCAGCCGATGCCTCTGGTCACTGCGAGTTGTGAAAATTCTTTTTTCCAATTATCGAGTGATCCCCACTGTGTTTCGATGGCGCGTACCAGTGAGCTGTCGAGTTCGGGAGCAGCAACTCCTTCGAGAAGGGAAAAGTAGCATTCATGGTTGCGCATACCGTCCCACTCAAACGCAAAGCGTCGCTGAAGTTCACTTTTTGCATAGGTGCCACCGTCGCCTTCCCATGTTCCTTTTGACAGGAGATTTGAGATAAGGTTTGCGTTTTTAACATACCCAACGTAGAGCGCAAGGTGTTCTTTGATGGTTTTCTCGCTGATACCGTGAAGGGTTGGGATGGAAAATGTTTTTTCTGTATACATAGTATACTTGATATTAAGCGCTTTCTTCCAATGACGCAACGTTCTGCCATTCTATCTCTTTTATGTATTGTCGTTGTCGCTCTTGCAGGAGTGTATGTACTCTTGCCAGACACACATACCGATGAGACCCGAGCCCGAGTCTCTATGCTCGATATTGGGCAAGGAGACAGCTTCCTTATTGATATGTCCAACGGCGAACAACTTCTGATTGATACTGGTGGTAGTGATGGAGCAGTGTTGCAACAGCTCGCAGAAGTGATGGAGACAGGAGATCGGTTTATTGATGTAATTTTAATTACACATCCCGACATGGACCATGTCGGAGGACTTGTTGCGATACTTAGGCGTTACGATGTTGGTGCACTACTCACTTCAGAAGTAAGTGCCCACGACGATGCGTTTGCGCCGATCCTTTCCTCTGCTGAAAAAGACGGTATCCCTCTCTACTATGTTCGCAAAGGTACTCGTATTGCCTTTGACCATACCGGGTTTGCTTTTCTTGAAATATTGTTTCCCGATCGTGATACGACTGAATGGGAGACCAATACTGCATCAGCTGTCAGTTTGCTTCATCTCGGAGAAAAGAAACTTCTTTTCATGGGCGATTCTCCTGAAAGTATCGAAACATTTCTCCGTCGGAGTGAACCAAAGATTGAGAATATAGATGTACTCAAGCTCGGACATCACGGCTCCAATACTTCATCGAGCCAAGCGTTCCTTGAATATACGCACCCCAAGCTCGCACTTATCTCTGCTGGCAGAAACAATCGTTATGGCCACCCGCACCAAGAGGTGCTCGACCGACTTATGAAGATCGGCATTCCTTTTGTTTCTACGCAGACTGCAGGCACCTATACACTCATCACTGATGGGAAGCAGTGGTTTAGACAATAAAAAAGCCCTCCGGAAGGGGAGGGAGACGAAATCTTCTGTTTCTTATTGACTAAGTATTGCTCCGATAATGAGACCAACAAAAAATTTCCAGTGCCGGTTCCATGTAGTGTTCATGAGACGTTTACTGTGTTTCGTGTAGCCCGCTGTTTTTCCAACAATCAAAGCAAGGCCGTATCCTGCAATCCATAATGCTAAACAAAAAGCAAAAAGGCTTACGAGCAGGGAAGGTTGTGTATGCATTTTGTAATGGTTTTGTTTCTTTCATTATAGCACATATAATACAAAAAGTAAACCCCCTCGGATGAGGGGGGTGAAAAGGGTGACTATTTTACTACTCCAGCTTCCTTAAGGGCTCGGTAGGCACCTTTTTTCTGTATGGTCTTAAGACCGCGGGTCGAGACCGTGAGCGCAATAGTCTTGTCGAGTTCGGGCACGTAAATACGCTTCTTTTGGAGGTTGGCGTAGCGACGGGAAGGGGTAATAGGGTTGAATTTGGTAGCACGAACCTTCGTGGAGTACCCGCCTCCTACCTGCGATGTCTTATTGGTGATAGCACATGCTTTTGCCATAGTGTCACGCATGGTACCATAGAGAGTATTATTACGCAATGCCGATATTTATCATGAACGCACCACTCTCCCTCTTCTATTTTCTTGTTCTCATTTTCTCAATTATTGTGCATGAAGTTGCGCATGGTATTGCTGCCGAAAAAGAAGGGGATTCGACGGCGCGCCTCTTGGGACGCATCACGCTCAATCCGATTCCACATATTGATTTATTTGGGTCTATCATATTACCTCTCATACTTATTCTCTCTCACGCAGGATTTGTCGTCGGATGGGCAAAACCAGTACCTTATGATGAGCGCAATTTACGCAATGGACGCAGAAGCGTCGCAAAAGTGGCAATTGCAGGTATTGTCGTTAATCTTACCATTGCGCTCGTTTTCGGAATTTTCATTCGCATACTATTTGCTGTAGGTATCGCGACGCCGGCACTTATAGAAATTGTGAGTATCGTCGTTCTTATGAATCTTGTCCTCGCACTTTTCAATGCCATCCCGATTGCGCCGCTCGATGGCTTCCGTTTCCTCTCTGTCATACTTCCTATCCGTGCACAGCCGGCATTTCGGCTCCTCGAGCAGTGGAGCCTACCGCTTCTTATTGCTTTTCTCTTCCTTGGATGGAAGTATGTTGTCCCGCTGGTTTTCTTTATTTACCAGCTTCTTACAGGGATTGCACTCTAGTGCTTGCATGTATTGCGCGGGCGTGTTACTATCTGCCGGCAATGGCAACCTTTAGCCAACTAATCAAAAAGCCTCGAAAAAACATCCGCCGCAAGAGCAAGGCGGTCGCTCTTTCTCGTGGTTTCAATGCGATTCACAATCGTCCCGTGTACTATCCTGCGCCGTTTAAGCGCGGTGTCTGCACCAAGGTGACAACGACTACTCCAAAGAAGCCAAACTCCGCTATCCGAAAGATTGCGCGTATCCGCCTCACCAACCAGCAGGAAGTGACTGCCTATATCCCTGGAGAAGGGCACAACCTTCAGGAACACTCAGTGGTGATGATTCGCGGCGGCCGTGTGAAGGACCTTATCGGAGTGCGCTATCAC
>JADLEY010000009.1 GCA_020845875.1 Candidatus Nomurabacteria bacterium | reverse complement strand
TCACATTTCAAAAAGCCGAGGCAGGGCGAATCCATATCCTCCCGCTCGTAGTGTTTCGCCCTGCCGAGACCGCGTTAGTTCGTTTGGTCTTGGAAAAAAGTTCGCGCGAAGGTCAGCACATCCTCACCAGAATCAAAAAACCGCCCTCGTAATGAAGGCGATTTATGTTTTGCTATTCCAGCGATTTTTCGAGCTCAATGAGCTTCTTAACCCCCTGGTACAGTTGAGAATAAATCTCTCTCTCTGTAATTCCGAGACGGCGCTTGTTGGAGATGTCATATACGCCGTCCGCAGATTCGGAATGTTCTCCGTGAATGCCGCGGATTGAGAGCCCGAGCTCCTTGCAGGTATGCTCGAAGTCAGGTGAAGCAGAAAACTTCGGAATCCGGATGTGCACCGAGGCTCTCATTGCCGTTCCCAAATTGGTTGGGCAGGTGGTGTAATATCCGCGCACCGGGTCAAAGGCAAACTGTACCTTTTGATTGATGAAGTCGAGCGCCGTTGCAAGCCGTGTAAACACTTCAGCAATGTCAGCCCCCGGCTGCATGCTGATAATGCGCATACTGTCCTCTTCTGATACCCATACAAGGAAACGCTTGTCGAGAGAAAAGAAGATGCCGCGGTTTTTTGGCCAGTCACGATTGACTCCCGCGCTTTCGAGGAAGCGATCACCCTGTTTGAACAGGAAGTGATCGGCAATCATCTTTTGGCGGTTTTCTTCACTCATCCCATCGAGGGGATAGTACTCGCCCTGAAGGGTTCCGGGAAGGCCTTTGAGCGCTTCCACAATCTCTGCCTCCATAGCAGCTCGGTCTTCGGCAGAAATAGCCGAAGGAAAAGCATACTTTTGGAAGTTTCTCCCCACACGCACACGGGTGGAGATGACATACCTCCCTTCCGGGTCAAGGTTTTCTACCGGCAGGCCAGCAAGAGAAAAATCACTCTTGTGCCCGCTCATGTCGTAGCGATGATACTCTTTGATAATAGGATCAAAGAGAGTGGCAAAGGCGGTATACGACTCAGGATCTCCTGCGTACACGCCAATGCTCGAATCAGGGTTATCAATACCTGACTGGACCGCCTTTTTGAGCGTCCAGCCGTGTGAAGTGGTTACTCCGGCAAGCGCAAGAGCAACAGTGTCGCTGAGATGCTTCTTCATGAGCATGTCAGGATTTGTCTTTTTTTCTGTCATAAGGAGCATACTAATATATTTTTGCCCATAATACTATCTCCTGTCACCGTTTTGTCAAATAAAGCTAATTGAACCACGCAGCTTTCCATTCTTTCATTTGAGCAATTTCAGCAGTTTGGGCTTTGATAATGTCATTGGCTAGTTTGATAAGCTCCGGACGCTTAGAAACTTCAAGCACCTTTTGCGCCATTGCGACCGCTCCTTCGTGATGCACAATCATCTGATCGAGAAATTCTTTATCAAAGGCATCACCGCTCTTCCCTTCGAGGCTTGCATTCATATCGTGCATCATGCCCTGCATCAAGTTTATGGGTGAACCGTCATTTCGCATCATCGTGCCGTCAGGCATACGATGCATGCCGGAGAGCTCCCGCTCCGGTGTCTTCATTCCCCAAATGAGCCATCCTGCAAAGATACCGATTGCTCCGGCAAGAAGCGCAGTTTTCCAAACTTTTGTATTCATACCTTCGAGTATGACACAGCGAAATGATATACTTTTGCCACATGAAAGAAAATAATTCTCCGTGGCTTGCCCAGCTGAGTCGCACTCGACCAGAAATATCCCTCCGCGAGCACATCACCTCGGATGTGCTCATCGTCGGTGGCGGTATTGCCGGCATCTCGACGCTCTACTACACACTTACCAAGACCAATCGCTCGGTCGTCCTCCTCGAAGCGAGACGCATCGCGCACGGCGCGACCGGCCACAACGCGGGTTATGTCGTTTCCGAATTTGAAAAACCGTACAAGGAGATTGTTGCGGAGTACGGCAAGGAGCTTGCGGATGCGGGAGTAGCGAGCATTGAGGGAGCGTGGGCACTTCTTGATGAGCTCGCTGCGGTCGCCGGCACAGACCTCCCGCGCGAGACACTCGTCTCCTGGGGCGGGTACCGCCACTTCGAGCAGTTCCTTAACAAGCTTGAAGACACCTACGCATCGCTCGGCCCCAAAGGCTTCCTTGACAAGGTGCTCGTCTCCGACGAATCGCTCTGGCTCGAAGCGCTGCCGGAGCACCTCGCGGCACTCTGCTCGACAGTACCGACTAGCGTCATCTCGCGCGCGCTTGAGACGCGCGAGACTATCTATCACGGTGCCATCCCGAGCAAAACTGTCGTGACCAACAGCGCCATGCTGACCGAGCGGGTGCTGGAGCACTGTCTGCGCACCTATCCAAAGCGTGTGCGTGTATACGAACACTCGCCGGTACACGGCATTGAGCTCAACGCGACGAGCGGGATGGCCTACTGCGGCGAATACACCATCGTCTTCAACGAAATCGTCCTCGCCACCAACGGCTTTGAAGATTTTTATATTAAAAACAATGCAGGAGAGCCGATTGACAGCGCCTTTCATCACCAAGTACACGGTGTGGTCGGCTACATGACCGGCTACCTCACCAATCACCCGCCGCACTCTGCCGCCATGTACTTCTATCGCAGCAGCAGTACGTTCAAAGACCCGTACAGTGCAGAGCCGTACTTTTATATGACCCGCCGCGATTTCAAAACCGACAGCCACCAGAAGCTCATCTCTATCGGCGGACCGGAAGTGCATCTTGAATATCGAGAAAAATACTACCGCGATTATGATGTCGCCAGAGAAATTTATGACTCCATTGATATTTTCCTGCAGGCAAAAGAGGGTGTCGGACACTGGCAGCAGCAGTTTCGCTGGCATGGACTGATGGGCTATACCGAGAGCGGGCTGCGCCTCGTGGGGCGCGAGCCGGAAAACCCGCTCCTTCTGTACAATCTCGGCTGCAACGGCATCGGTATTCTTACCAGCATTTATGGCGGCCGCACGATTGCTCGCCATCTATCAGGAGAAACAGTGCCACCAAGTATCTTTGATCCGAAGCGACGTCAGCAGGATTTGTAGTATACTTGCTACGTATGAAAAAGACGTTGCGCAGCTTCCTCATTATTATTCTTCTTGTGGGAATAGCGCTCTTGGCGATACGTGGCACACGCGAGCAGCAAACAACACCGCCTTCTCCTGCCGTACCAACAACAGAGCCCTCTCCCTTACCTGTGTTCCCTCAGACCCTTTCTACTACTTACATTCATCCGGTAGAATGGCCGCCAAGTGTCCAGTTCATTGCGCAACCTTTTTCTTGCGAAACCACACCGCGTGCCATCGGCGGGAGAATGTACTGCGTGAGCGAGAGCGGAGAAGGTGCCGCAGGAAGCACCTATACAACCTATACGTACACCACAGCAGAAGACGCAATGACTACCCGAGTCTATACCTTCACCTTACGATCAGTGCAATGCTACAACTACGACGACCCCGAGCAGTCAGCCTGCTTGGCGGAACGTGCCTCTTTTAGCCCTGATTCGTTGTTTCAATAAAAAACAGCCATGAATCTTTATGGGTTCATGGCTGTGACTTCTTCAATTGCGTTTCTGATTTCAACAAAGATTTCTTCAATAGAATAGCTGGTTGCAGCAATGAATAGTTGAAACTTCGTTTGATTCTTTGCAAACATTGCTCTCTGGACGCCTCCTTCGACAATCCGTTTCTCAAGACTTTCTTTTGTTTCAGTGTTTCGTTGCTGTAGCCACTTACGACGCGTATCATCATCTGCGTCAATAAAGATCGCAAAAACATTGTCTTGCCCACAATACTCGATGATGCGCAGTGCACCATGAACTTCGATATCAATCAAAACTACTTTCTGTAATACAGCAATACGGTCCAATTCAGAAAGAAGGGTGCCGTAGTAGTACCCATTATCATTTTTGTGCCATTCAGCAAAAAGTCCTTTGTTTTTACATTCCAGGAATTTTTGTTCGGAGATGAAGTAGTATTCCTTTCCTTCGGTTTCGTATTCTCGCTTGGAGCGAGTAGTTGCAGAGACGGAGAGTTCAAATACGTTAGGGAAATCTGCAAGAATTAGTTTTACTTGCTCACCCTTCCCAACACCAGAGGCACCAGTAATCAGAAGCGCTTTAAAAGGATTTATTTTCATGTAAAGAATTTTGTTCACCTTACCACAATTTCCAAAAAGTGCAATGGTCTGCTATAGTGTTCACATGACTATACTCTCCATAGAGACAAGCTGTGATGAAACTGGTATTGCGATACTTGAGCGTACCAACACCGATACTGTCATACTGCGTGGCAACGCACTTGCCTCCCAAATAGACATCCATGCACAGTACGGTGGCGTCTTCCCCGCACTTGCCAAACGCGCTCATGCAGAAAAGATAGTACCGCTCCTCCAAAACACTCTCAATGAAGCGGGATTACTAGAAGCAAAAACTGATGAGTCTTCAATTCCAGATCTCTCCTTTCTCGATGAGAAAGAGTCTGCCCTAAAAGCATATCTCATACCTTTTTTTGCTGCTTACAAAAAGCCAGCTATTGACTGCATCGCTGTTACCACCGGTCCTGGACTTGAACCTGCTCTATGGGTAGGTATCAATGCCGCGCGTGCTCTCTCTATCGCGTGGGATATCCCCGTCATCCCTATCAATCACATGGAGGGGCACATCGTCGCTGCAGCAATTGAAAAGAAAGGTGAACACGTCTATCTTTTCGCAGACATTTCATTTCCCGCCCTCTCACTCCTTGTCTCTGGCGGACATACCGAGCTCGTACTGGTAGAGAAGTTTGGGGTGTATAAAAAAATCGGGCAAACGCGTGATGATGCGGTCGGAGAAGCATTTGATAAAGTAGCGCGCATCATCGGTCTACCCTATCCAGGAGGTCCTGCAGTATCCAAGCTCGCACAGGAGTGGAGAGTAGCAACAAAAGAATCACATGTTCAAAATCCTTTTTCACTTCCCCGTCCTATGCTGCATTCAGGAGATTTTGATTTCTCATTTTCTGGCATCAAGACTGCGGTGCTGTACGCTGCTAGAGACAAAGATGTGTTGAGTGATAATGATAAAAAAGCGCTTGCTTGCGAATTTGAAACAGCTGCAATAGAGGTGCTCGTGAAAAAGACGCTCGCAGCAGCATCAGAGTATGCGACCACGACTATCATCGTGGGTGGTGGTGTCGCCGCAAATATCTATCTACGCGAACAGTTAGCATTGGCAGCCGGCAATACAGCAACCCTCCTTTTCCCCGAATCGTGGCTTGCGACTGATAATGCAGTAATGATTGGGTTGGCTGCAGCAACACAAGTGATATCAAGAAATAAAAAAACACGCAATCCAAATGAATTGCGTGCCGATGGAAATCTTTCATTGTAAATCATTCATTTTCCTTTGAATCTTGAATGCGAGGTAATGTTTTTTGCGTTTGAGTGCTCTTTTTAGAAAGATTTTCCTTTGTGCTCGAGATCCTGGCTTAATTTTTGGCATACCTACATTTTTTTGACATCATATAGAAAGAACTATCTTTGTCAAACAAAATCGCCTTCAGTTTTCTGAAGGCGATAGATATTTTCCATGATAGGTAAGAACGGCTAAAGCGCATGATAAAGTACTGCTCCACTTGGCAGTGTAATGATATCGTCCGGATGGATGGTCTGATATGTCCAGATATCGTTACGATGGTCAAATGCCACCATCACTACAGCCAGCACAGGATCTTTTTTCTTTTGTTGCCCTGTTTCTACCATAAAGAAGTTTGGCCTTCGGTGGGAAAGGCGTTGCTCAGTGAGTAGTTTTGCTACTGTCCCTACCAAAGTAGTAGGGGTGAAATACTGTTCTTCTTTTGAATCACAGTATTGCTGTACTTCTGTGAGAAAGGCAGTACTGCTCGCTGCGGGTGGATATACCTGTGCAGCTGGCAGGATGTAATTTTGATGGTCACTGTCTTTTGCCATACCGATAATGGTGGCAAACGCCGGATCAGCTACCCCTTTTTTCAGCACCTCTTTTGATTGTGCAAAGGTAAAGATAGTGGAAACGGCAAATGGAAGAAGAAAGACAATTTTCTTCATGTGTCTAGTTTTTAATTGTGAAAAATAAGTTTGAACCCATACTAACATATATATAAAATATGTCAAACCACTCCACAAACCGTTATAAAATTGGTATTATTTTGCAATGTCTAACGCCTCTATTCCAGAGAAGCTTTTAAAGCCGTACAATCCCGTTACCGAAGAAGCGGATATCTACAAAACATGGGAAGAGAGCGGCTATTTTACTCCCGAAAACATGATACGAGATGGATTGACCGCCCCCGACGCAAAACCATATACCATCATCCTGCCTCCGCCCAACGTCACTGGTACTCTCCATATGGGACACGCGCTCGGAGGGACCATACAGGACATTCTCATTCGCTACCACCGCATGAAGGGATTTCGTACACTTTGGATTCCCGGCACTGATCATGCTGCGATCGCCACGCAATCAAAGGTAGAGAAAGAGATACAGAAAAAGGAAGGCAAAAGCCGTCATGATCTTGGTCGCGAAGAACTCCTGAAGCGAGTGGAAGCATTTGCGAAAGAGAGCCATGATACCATGGTGCAGCAGATCAAGACGCTCGGGTTTTCGTGCGATTGGTCGCGCGAAGCGTTTACACTTGATGAAAAGCGTTCGCTTGCAGTGCGTACTGTCTTCAAGATGATGTACGATGACGGACTTATCTACCGCGGCAACCGTATCGTGAATTGGGACCCAAAAGGCCAGACTACCATTTCTGATGATGAGATTGTGCACGAAGCGCGCAAGGCGACACTGTATACGTTCAAGTACGCCAAAGACTTCCCTATCGCCATTTCCACCACCCGCCCAGAAACAAAAGTCGGCGATGTAGCGGTGGCAGTGCACCCTGATGATGCTCGATACAAGGAGTATGTCGGCAAAGAATACGATACGGTATTTTGCGGCGTACCGCTCCGCATACACGTGATTGCAGATAAGGAGGTAGACCCTGCGTTCGGCACCGGCGCACTCGGCGTGACACCTGCACACTCACAGACAGACTGGGATATCGCAGAACGCCACAATCTTCCCAAAGATACCATCGTTATCAACGAATACGCCAAGATGACCGTCGGCGATGAGCGTCTCATGGGCAAAAAAGTGCTCGAAGCGCGTGAAGCAATCGTACAGTGGCTCAAAGAAGAGCGTTTGATTGAAAAAGAAGAAAGCATCGACCAAAACGTCGCCACCGCAGAGCGCACCGGTGGCATTATCGAGCCGCTTCCAAAGCTTCAGTGGTTTATAGATGTAAATAAACCCATCCCCGCACGCGCAAATAAGACACTCAAAGAACTCATGCGAGAGCCCGTCGGTGAGGGAAAAATCGCTATCGTTCCCGACTTCTTCGGAAAGACCTACTTCCACTGGATCGACAATTTGCGCGACTGGTGCATCAGTCGCCAAATCTGGTACGGACATCGCGTGCCAGTATGGTATCGCGGAGAGGAACTGCATTGCGATATTGAAGCGCCCGAAGGCGAGGGGTGGGTGCAAGATCAGGATAGTCTCGATACATGGTTCTCTTCGGGTCTGTGGTCATTTTCTACGCTCGGGTGGCCGATACAAAGCGAAGATCTCGCCCTGTATCATCCCACCTCTGCAATCGTTCCTGCGTATGAAATTCTGTTCCACTGGATTGCGCGAATGATACTTATGACAGAGTATGTCCTTGGCACGATTCCGTTTAAAACGGTACTCTTGACCGGCGTCGTTCGAGACGGACAAGGCCGTAAGTTTTCAAAATCGCTCGGCAATGGCATTGACCCGCTGGATATCGCCGCAAAATATGGTTCGGATGCCGGCCGTATGGCACTCATCTTTGGTACCGCCCCAGGCACCGACATGAAGCTCTCTGAAGACAAAATCAAAGGCATGAAGCATTTTGCCAACAAAATCTGGAATATTACTCGCTTCGTCCTCTCACAAGAAGATACCGGCGCTCTCAAGCAAGACCTTGTGGACGAATTTGACGCTCTTGCAAAAGGAATCACTGCCGACCTCGATGCGCTACGCCTTCACGGTGCAGCAGAAAAACTCTACCAGTACCTTTGGACGCGTTTTGCCGACGAGATACTTGAAGCAAGCAAAAAAGAGGAGGGCTACGGTGCAACACTCCACTACATCCTCGCCGGTTCACTCAAGCTTCTCCACCCCTTTATGCCATTCCTTACCGAGACACTCTGGCAGCTTATGCCACTCTCTAACAAACGACAGTATATAATGATAGAGCAATGGCCGGCGGCGAATTAATCAACGAATTTATTTCTTCTCCTGTAGGATTTTCGATACTTACAGGGTTTGTTCCTTCATTTATCTGGCTTCTTTTTTGGCTTCGTCTTGATCGTCGTCATCGTGAACCGTTTGTACTGCTCTTTATTTGTTTTTGTATCGGCGCAGCGAGCGTACTCTTTGCCACCCTCTTACAAGGGGGTGTCCGTACTATCATGTCAGATATTCCTGCTCGTGTCGTCGTCTTTGCAGGCATCGAAGAGACGCTGAAATTCCTCGTCTTTTATATGGTAGCTCAAAAAAGCTCGTTCAATGACGAACCCATTGATGCTGCAATGTATCTCATCACAGTAGCACTCGGCTTTGCAGCACTCGAAAACATCTTTTACGTCCTTTCCCCTGTTACCCAAGAAGGATTGACTGCTGGACTTTTGACTGGAGGTTTTCGCTTTTTTGGCTCAACACTTCTCCATGCTATTTCTAGCGGTTTTATTGGCATTATTATCGCCCTTACTCCTCGTGGTGTAAAAAAAATCGGCATGCTCGTTGGACTCGCTAGTGCAATAGCAATACATAGTACCTTTAATTTTTTTATTTTAAGAGAAGATACCGCAAGCTTTTTGCGTATTTATGGCTATCTGTGGGTCGCCGCTATTATCAATCTGCTTATTCTTGAAAAATTGCGACGTCTTCCTCCTTTTAAACCTCTGCCAACTATTTCTTCATAACAAAAATATGCTATACTCTGACTTATATGGCAAAGAAACGATCATTTTTTGAACGACTCGCTGGCAATTTGCGCTTTGATGATGACGAGGACGATGTAGGAGCCCCACTTCCTCTTCGCAAGAAAGAGCTCTCCTACGAACCAGAAGTTCATTCGGAACCAAAGAAGGACTCCTTTTCGATAGAAAAGGGTGAGGATGACGAAGATGATAAACCTGCTTTTGGCCTTCACCCAAAGGAAGAAGAGATCGGCGAGCTTCCCGTCGACGTCTACGAGACTCAAAATGAAGTCATCATCCAGACGCTTATTGCAGGAGTACTTCCTGAAAATCTTTCTATCAATGTCACCCGAGAGCGGGTCTCTATCACTGGCAAGCGCGAAGAAAATCGTTCAGTGACCAAAGATCAGTATCATATCCAAGAACTCTACTGGGGATCGTTTGGGCGAACGATTCACTTGCCAGCAGAAGTAGAAATAGATGCAGCCGAGGCTATCGAACGCCACGGGATGCTTATGGTCAAACTCCCGAAAATAGACAAACAACGCAAGACCATTCTCAAAATCAAGTCTATCTAGAAGCACAAAACACCCTTCAAGCGGGTGTTTTGTCTTGGTGTGTCTTTACGACTCCGCTAGAACCTATTTTATCAAAAATTTGTGAGAATATCCACTAGCGTTCCCCGCGCGCTGAAGCGCCTCTGTGCGAAGCACAGAGCTTCTGCTGAAGCAGAAGTGCGGGAGAACGCTCTGCACGCCACACAATCTCCTAAAAAGGAGTGGCGTACAGAAATGCAAATGCGGAACGCGAGCGAAATTTTGCGAAATGCTGGGGGTGTGGGGAAAAGTATTTCGCAAAATTCGCTTCGCGTGCTTTCCTGATTTTTTGGCGGGGATTTTGGCGGGGCGGGCACTGATAAAGAAAATACAATATTGATATTTCTGCTTAGCAGAAATTCCTAGTTTATTATTGTGCTTGACCCACCCTCCCGTTCGCGCACAAATTTGCTCCCTAAATATAGAAAACCCACCGAAGTAGATTTTCTACTGGTGGGTTTAAATTTGTTGTTTTTTTGGAAAATAGCCATGTTTGAAAGTAAATTCCTCATCACTTTCAAATTGGTCTAACTCCTCGTTGTGAATGTAGTTAGCAATACTCTGCTTCTGCTCTTCAGTAAGCGAATAAATGATAACTTCTTCCCCTGAGTGCCAAGGAGCATCGTCAGTATTTCGTCCAAGCTCCCAATCTACTGAATCAATATCTTGCCATGATTTTTTTTCGGCAATAATAATGTGAGTAATTGGACCCTCGGCAAACCTTGAAATTAAGTCAATCAATCTTCCTTCATTATGATTGGGTATAAGAATGATTTCACTTAATCCGATTTCAACACTCCAAAGAAAGATTTTGTAATGGTTCTGTCTGCCGTAGGCATTTGATACACAGCCCAAATACTCTTTCTCCAAAATCACTGGTTCAGAAGAAGTGGTCACACTTCTTGCGCCTACATTAACCATTCCCATATCTTCGTAACGTGTTGTTCCAAAGATTACTTTTTTTGAAAAGAGGTGCGATAACGCAATTCTTCCAACTTTTGCAAACGTATTCATTTTTAAATGTACAGATTTTCTTCCCAGTACCGTGAGGGAATATTTCGTTTGATAGAAACGAACAACTAAGATTATTTATTTGCGAATGCCATTCTGCGAGTTTTTCCGATCTCGCTATATCTACTAATTTTGTAGGAAGTAGAAAACCTACGAACATAATAGCATATTTATACCATTATGTCAAATAATAGTATTTCGGCTTGTATAATAAGGGTACTTTTATTTTAAATATGACAATCAATCAAGACCGCCAAAAAGCTAGGATATTTGGACAAAACTTCCTTAATTTTGTCTATCCATTTAGGTCTTTCCAACAAAAGTCATGTCTTGGTGCTCGGACCCAGGCTCGAACTGGGGACCTATCCCTCTTCAGGGGAGCGCTCTACCAACTGAGCTATCCGAGCAGTGCGCCATTAGTTATACCGAAAAAATGGCTTTTCTGCAATCTATCAAAAGTCGTTTTTGAACTGATCGAAAAGGCTATCGAGCTGTTGTTCGTTGCCGCCAAATGAGCCGTACACCGACTTGAGTTGTTCAATCGCTGGTTGAAGGAAATAAAACGCACCGAGAGCAAGAAGAATAATAAATATCCAATATCCATAACGCACATACGCGCTCACCTTTTGTGTCTTACGTATCTTTGCTGTAGTTTCTCCGATGGTTGTGAGTTTTGCCTCAATAGCAACAAGTCGCGCTTCTATGTTTTGTTCCATACGTTCCGAGTATACCATGGGTGCTCCCAGCACGAATCGAACGCACATTAATCCCTTAGGACGGGACTGTTCTATCCATTAAACTATGGGAGCGAGGAGAATCTACGCAGCAATACCAAGAAGAGGGGCGACGATATCTTCACGAAAACCCACCACAACATCATCTCCGATACGAATAACAGGCACTCCAAGTTGTCCGGTGAGTTCCACCATCTCACTACGCCTTGCTGCATCCGTACCGACATTGTATTCGGTGTATGCTACTCCATGCGCCTTGAAGAATTCCTTGGCAAGATTACAGAAGTGACAGACAGAGGTACTGTAAATAGTGACGGGCTTCATATGCGGTCAGTATATCATATCTATTCTCCGCGCAAACCCACCCCTCGCAAGAGACTGTCCCACCATTTTCCGACGGCACTCTTGTGCTCAGGGGGCACTATCGGATCAGTATCTGTGATGACCACTACCCCTTCTCCTGGTTTTACTACATTGTACTTGGTACGGAGAATGCGCTCTCGTCCTTCATCAGAATCAATAAAACTATTCATTGTCTCCAGTTCTTCTTTTTTCTCAACGGCGTCCACTTTTTCCTCCTTAAGATCGCGTACCTTGCGATGAATGAGTGCATATTTACCAATAAGCCCTATAACCGAGGAAAGAAGCCATAGAGCTACTCCCACTGCAAGGAATGCCTGGAGTACCCGTTTGGGAGAGACTGAAGATTGTCGTTTGGGGGTAAATTGAGTTTTTGCCATAGAAATGATATTATCTGCCCTATGCTCTACAATCATAACAGAAAAAAACTCATTCTCGCATGGAAGATCATTTCGGTACTCGTTGTTGTCGCGATGCTTCTTTTTACGATTGCTCCGATTTTCCGCTAGAGCCACCCCCCCCCCTCCCTATCCTTGCCGCATTACTTTGAGAAATACCTCGTGCGGGATGTTTACATTTGCGTGTTCACGCATCTTTTTCTTTCCTTTCTTTTGTTTCTCGAGAAGTTTCATTTTTCGAGTGATATCCCCGCCATAGAGATATCCTGTAACATCTTTTCGGAACGCTTTGAGTGTCCGTGAGGCGATAATACGTCCAAGTGCTCGCGCTTGTATTTTCATGACCACCTGCTGACGCGGTAAGAGATCGAGCAGTTTATCAACAAACGTTTCTGCTTCTTCCTGTAATCGACGACGAGATATCACGCGGGTAAACGCAGGGACAACCTCATCACCGACAAGCATATCGAGTCGTACGACATCAGCGCCACGCATTTCTCCGCCGCTATAAGAGATAGAAGCATAGCCACTTGTGAGACTCTTGAGATCATCAAAAAATCCGCGCATCAACTCCCGTAGTGGAATGAGGAAATGAATACGAGACCGATCTGCGCCGCCGAAGTGATCAATATCCCCCACTTCTGCTTCGTGTCCAAAAAGAAATGGTTGGAGCGTTCCGACATACTCTAATGGTGTGATAATCGCTGCTTGCACCCATGGCTCCCGTACTGCCTGTACGCTCCCGTCATCAGGAAAAAGATGTGGCGAATATATCGTCTGAGTAGTCTTATCCCGTAGAGTCACTTCGTAAGTAATCGACGGCAGTGTGACAATAAGCTCCAGATCAAACTCTCGACGAAGCCGTTCAGTGATAATCTCAAGGTGGAGCATACCAAGAAAGCCGCAACGATAACCGCGACCTAGTGCTCCCGAGACTTCTTCTTCGTACGAAAATGCACTATCAGAAAGACGCAGTCTCCCAAGCGCCATACGCAACTCGTCAAAGTCGTCTTGACTCTCTGGATAGATAGACGCCCATACTACAGGAGCGGGTTGCTGATATCCTGGAAGAGACGGCGTAGGGTGCTTGGGGTCAATGATAGTGTCTCCAACACTAGCGATTCCTGGTTGCTTGATGCCAGTCACAATATAGCCGATTTGACCTTCGACGAGCGTATCAGTTGGTGTTGCTTCGGGAGTGAAGACACCTACTTCTAATCCCTGAAATTGTTTTCCAGAAGCCGAAAAAGCGAGGGTATCTCCCTTTTCTAGGGACCCAGAAAAGAGTCGTACATATACAATAACACCCTTGTGATTGGAGTATGAAAAGTCAAAGACCAGTGCCTGCGGCGCTTTTTCTGACACTTCTTTTGGTGGAGGTACTTTCTCGATGATGTGCGCAAGGAGTGTTTCTACTCCTTCTCCGGTCTTCCCCGAAACAGCAAGAATATCCCGTTCATCACAATCAAGCAGCTCACACAGCTCTAGCTTCGTCTCGTCTACGCGCGCATGATGCGCATCTATCTTGGTGATGACGGGAATGATGACGAGTCCCGATTCACGCGCCATAGTGAGTGTCGTGAGCGTCTGCGCCTGTACACCCTGAGTCGCATCTACAAGGAGAAGCGACCCCTCAACTGCTTTGAGTGCGCGAGAGACTTCGTAGGAGAAGTCAATATGTCCCGGAGTATCGATAAGATTGAGCTGGTAGCCGCGATACTGCATTCGTACCGGCGTCATCTTGATAGTGATACCACGCTCTTTTTCCAACTCCATACTATCGAGCACCTGATCGCGCATCTTACGTGCCTCGATAGTGCCTGTCACCTCCAGCATACGGTCAGAAAGCGTGCTTTTGCCGTGGTCAATATGGGCAATGATAGAAAAGTTGCGAATGAGTTTGGCGTCCATACCTTGTGGGAATATATCATAAAACAAACACCCTTGCATGTAGCAGGGGGGCGAAAAGAGAGTGCATTTTCCTAGCCAACAAGTACCCAATTTTCTTCAAAAAAGATTTTATTTTCGTCAACAAAGACGAGATTCCCTTCTTCGTTTTTGTAGAAGGTGCCGTCTTTAAGGCGTTTATCACTGGAAGATTGATAGAAATATTTCTTCTCTGCATAGGTGACGAGATAAATATGATTTTCATCTGCCAGTCCTACGTACCGTAAGTGAAATGTCTTTAAAGGCACAATATCTTTAATGGTAAGAGGGGTGCCCATCCTTACTTCCCATTTATACATTTGTATTGCCCCAATAAGTAAAGCGAACAACAATAGAAACAATAGCCATCCATCTGATATTAATATTTGTATTCCGGAAATAATCATTATCGATGACTATCGAAGAAATAGTTGCACCCGACAGGGCTATAAGAAGAAACGTTGCCTTCATTGGAAAAGTATTTCTCATATCTATAAAATTTTTGATGAACAAAATGATTATTTCTCTTTATAGCATCTATATATAACTATGTCAATTCTCCTTACAGCTCCTGCTGCCCCTGCACCAATGGTGGCTTCTCTTTCCAGAATCTACTCTTGAGTGTGCCGAGAAAGAGACGGATGTCTTCGTTGCCCAGTAGCCAAAGTATGCCACCGTAGACGCCAAAACCAACAACTGTTGCTACTGCTGCCTGAGAGAAAATACCCCAAAATCTAGTTTGATCCACACTCGTCCCGATACCTAGCAGCGTACAGTATCCTGCGCCCGCAGCAATAATCCCTGCAGCGATCATATGTGAAAGCGTGCGCGCAAGAGTTGCGGCCTGCGGTTGTACTACCACTATACGTGTATGCAGCTTCTTCCAAAGCGCGAGGGCATTCCATGTCTGCCCGATAGAAAATGCGAGTGCGAGCAATACCACACTGCCCCCTTCAACACCGTCAAGACGCAAGAGACTATCGAGGAAATAGCGGAGCGCAACGACATGATGATATCCATAGACAAGTCCCAGAGCGGCAGCCCCAGTCCCTGCAACTGCCCAGAGATTGATCTTCAATGGTGTCCACGTATCTCCAGTAGCAAAAAATCCACGCACCAAAAGCAGCACCATGCTCTGGGCTGTCACCGAAAGGCAAAAGAGCGCAACCGATGCAGCAACCAGACGCGTATCGTTCCACGAAAAGGCGCCTGCCCCGAGAAGTACCCGTACCACATGTGCTCGTAACACAATCATCAAAAACGCAATAGGGACAGTGAAGAAAAAGATATTTCTTGTCGTACGATAAAGCACGCGGAGTACTTCGTCGTTTCTCCCTTCTGAAAATGATCTCGCCATAGCAGGAAATGCAGCGACAGCATAAGAAATACCAAAGATGAGAAGTGGGCTATTTTCTATATTGTAGGCGAGTTGAAAGACAGAAATAGACCCTGTCGCCAAGAGTGAAGCGATCGCAGCAATAAGGATAAAGGTGATATTGGTGAGCGATGAACCAAGTGTTCGTGGAAGTGAGAGCGCTATTACTTCTTTGATAAGACGCCAATCGACCTGCGATACGAGTCGCGGAATCTTCTGCAGGACGATAAGCGGCGGAAGTTGTACAACAAAATACAATCCTGCCCCAAGGATGACCCCCATCACAACGCCAAGCATCCCCCAATGTGGAAGAAAGAGTAGTACACCTGTCAAAATACCGGCGTTATAAAATAATGGAGCAATTGCATAAGCAAAAAATTTCTTTTTCACCTGCGCAA
This sequence comes from Candidatus Nomurabacteria bacterium, assembly GCA_020845875.1. Classification (GTDB taxonomy): domain Bacteria; phylum Patescibacteriota; class Minisyncoccia; order Phycocordibacterales; family UBA9973; genus UBA4124. The sequence continues at coordinate 65,427 of JADLEY010000009.1, read as the reverse complement.
ATGAAGAAAGAAGGCTTGAAAGACCGAAGAGGAAGGGAGAGATGAGCATCAACCGAGAGAAAACGACCAGGGTATGCTGCTGCTCTGCAGAAAATCCTGGGGCTGTCAGATGCGTGAGCCATGGCATAAGAAGCGCTACTCCCACACAAAGTGCTCCCATTCCCCAGATATAGACAGTAGTGACATTATCGAGAAAGTACCGCAACCTTCCATCCTTCCCTTCTTTCTCTTCCTGAGCAAAACGAGCAATAAAAGGGATGAGAACAGTGACAGAAAAGAGTACCCCAAACGAATTGTAAAGGAAATCAGGAATACGAAACGCAGCATAGTATACATCAAGGACCGCCCCTGGACCGATCGTGCTAGCCAAAAGCCGGTCGCGTACCAACCCAAAGACCTGCGACAACACCGAGAATACCGCAAGGACCAGCGCCGCCTGATTCATCGACACTACATCCCTGCTAAACAACTTAAGTAATCGTGAGACCATCGCGCTTTCCCTTCCTTTCAGAACTCCTATTCTTCCTTGTTTTCTTCAGCAACAGGAGTAGTGCCTTCTGATGTTGCCGCTCCAGATGTACCATTTTTGGTACGTTCGACGAGCTCATCAATACCAGTAATCTGAGGGTACTTCTCCTTGAGTAATTGCAATTCTGTCACTGCATCACTTTTGCGTCCCAAGAGAAGGAGTGTATTGATATACGCAACATCAATTGAAGGATCTGTAGCAAGCGAGCGTGCTCGTGCAAAAGCATCGAGTGCTGATTGATAATTTTTCATTTCCAGCTCTGCGTTACCAAAGAGAACATATCCCTGAGGGTCAAATGGTGCTACTGCAATATACTTTTGCAATTCGGTGCGTACGCCTTGATTGTCACCTTGCGCACCTTTGATTTGAGCACGGAGCAAGAAGGCATCGAGATAATCTGCCTTGAGAGCGAGCGCTTTGTCGATAAACGTATTTGCCCCAGTGACATCTTGGTGCGAGAGCGCTACCTGTGCCTGATTGAGAATAAATGCAGGGTTGTTTGGATTACGCTTTTGCGCCTCTTCTGCTGCTGTCTTTGCATTGTTATATGCTTCATCACTATTCCCCGAAGCAACGAGACGATAGATCTGACTGAGCGCGAGCCAATTCCCTGCACTTGCACGACTCCACGCTACTGCTGACTGAGCACTCTGCTCCACTTGAGTAAAATAAATCTGCATCTGAGCTTTATCAGGAGTTGTCTTTGCTGCCTCAGCGGTAAACTGCTTTGCATACAATGCTGCGCGCATGCGCCAGAAGAGATCGTTGTCCGAACGCGCGATGGCCTTGTTGATAAATCCTTCTGCGCTCGCAAAATCGGTTGCAGCAATCGCCTTTTGATACGAAACAATTCCAGTAAATCGATTGATGGTGAAGTAAATAGAAGAGAATCCCACCATTGCAGCGAGTACCAATACAAGGATAGCAAAAAATGATGAACGCGGGTCATTGAGATAATCAAACGTCGCATACTTCGTTTTACCGACAAGCGCTGACACTCCCATCAAAAATCCAAGGTACATAAAACCATACGCGACCAAGACCATTCCAGGAGAAGAGAGTGCGATCAACACAGTAAACGCAATCAAAACAATGAGTGCGGTGACTGCAATAAAGCGGCTGAATTGATCGGGATATTGGTAGTTGAAGAGTTTGAAACCGTGGATAATTGCAGTAATAAGCACCAATAGAAAGAGAAGACTAACAACGACACCATTCGTCGTAATGATTGTTGTCAGCCAACTAAATCCCATATCAAAGGAGGTATTCCAAAAAAGTGTGCGATTTACATCCGTGGTGTGATAAAGGTTCCACTGATCTGCAAACCGTCCTGCTCCCGCCCCAAATATAGGATTGTGAGAAAGTGTCGCACGAGCAACATGCATGGTAGAAGCAAAAGAAGGACGGATATCAGCAAAGTTGAGCTGTGCCATTTGTGCAAGACGAGCTCCAGTCGCACTTGAAAGAAGAAAGAATAGTCCGACAAGGAGACTTGCAAAGGAGAGAAATGGGAAGCGCGGCGCACGAGCGCCATCATCCACCGAAAAAGATTCGTCTCGATCTTCTTTCTTGGAGAAAAGTCTGAAAATAGAGCGTTCGACCGAAATCTTATAGACAAACACAATGAGTGCAGAAACAACAGTAATGATCCATGCTACCTTAAAATTGAGAAACGCAAGTACTGCAAGCGCAAGTACTGCAGAAAAGAGTGAAAGCCAGCGGAAAAATCCACGAGGCATGAGCACTTCGAACATAAGAACCGATAACACAAAGGTGAAGGTGACAAAATGAGAAAAATCAACCCACGAACCAACAAGCGTACCTTGAGATGCTACATGAGAAAAATGAGACAAGACCAACGGCGTTCCTTTGAAAGCAAAGAGGAGAACCTGTGTCAGTACCGTCAATACCGAACCGATAAATGCAGCAAGAAAGAGTCTAATGAGGTAGTGCTGTTCGGAAGAAAAGACGGCAACGAGAAATGCAAACAAACTCAAAATCGCAATAGAAGAAAAAGAGTCGAGTGAAAATCCTCTTCCCCACAGTGCAAGTGTAGTATTTCCAGAAGCGATAGCGCTCACCAATGAAAAAACGGCCACGCCTCCCAAAAAGACAAAAATCCAATTTTTGAGTAACTTGAGATTGCCGTTGATAAACTGCGAGACAATCCACAAAGAAAACGACAATAGTACTCCTGTATAGAGAACCACCCCCTTTACTGCCCCTACACCCCCAAGAGAGGCAGGTAAGATGAACAGTGGAAGAAGTGCACAAAGGAAGGTAATAAGAGTAAACGAAATCGCGTTTAGACGCGCAGAAATACTGTGATACATACGCCCTTCAGTATACTCCTGTTTTTGAAAATCGCACAACCAAAGGGCTGTGTATTTCTAGAAGACAATATTGACTACTTTTTTTGGAACAACGATGATCTTTTTTGGCTGCCCTCCTGCAACAATGGCAATGACCCGCGGAAGTGCAAGCGCTGCAGCCTCGATGTCTTCCTTCGCGATATCGGGAGCGATAGTAATCTCTCCACGCACCTTGCCATTAACTTGTACCGCAAGTGTCACAGTTTCTTCGATAAGGAAATCCGTATTGTATGTGGGCCACGATGCCAAATGGATACTCTCTGTTTCGTCGAGTTCATGCCAAAGCTCTTCAGCTATATGCGGAGCAAACGGAGAAAGGAGTTTCAGTAGTGCTTTGTACGAACCAAGTACTATCTTCTCTTCCTTTTCAAGCGCATTGAGCAGTATCATCATTTTTGCAATTGCGGTGTTGAACTTGAACTCATCGATATCCTCACCGACACCTTTTATCGTCTTATGTACGAGCGGATCCGTTTTGCAGACTTTCTTTTCGACATCTATTTTCGCCTTCAGTTTCCACACGCGTTCCAAGAAGCGGCGCACCCCGACGACGCCATTCGGGTCCCACGGATAATTCACTGTCACACCATACGGCCCCATGAATGCAAGATACATGCGCACCGTATCTGCGCCGAGCCTCTCGACATACTCATCCGGATTGATGACATTCCCTTTCGATTTACTCATCTTATTACCGTCAGGACCGAGAATAAGACCTCTGTTACGTCGTACTTTGTATGCTTCACTGTCTTTTACAAGCCCAAGGTCATGCAATGCTTTGGTCCAAAATCGCGAATACAACAAGTGCATAGTCGTATGCTCTGCCCCACCCATATACAAATCCACCGGCATCCATGTGTCCATCTTTTCTGGAGATGCGAATGTTGCCTCGTTTTTATTATCAAGATAGCGATAGAAATACCATGACGAATCCACAAATGTATCCATCGTCTCTACTTCTGGTCTCCAACCCGCACCAAAAATTTTCTCTGTTCGCTCCAAAAGCTCCTTGCTTCTGGCAAGCGGCGCGGTGCCGTCTGGAGTGTGGTCGACGTCAGTCGGGAGAAGCCATGGCAAATGTTCGTCAGGCACCGCGTGCGCTTTGCCCTCTGGGTCATACACAATCGGTATCGGACAGCCCCAATACCGCTGCCGGCTAATTCCCCAATCGCGCAGACGATATGTCTTCACCAATTTCCCGCCAACTTTTTCTGTAATTTCTTTTTTATCTACAAGAGGTCTATCAACAATCGCAAGTCCCATTTTCTCCGCAAATTCCCTATCTCGCTCGTCATGTTGTGGTACACCCATCACTGCGCCTGTGCCATACCCAGACAGCACATAGTCGGCAATCCAGACCGGCACTTCTTCACCATTTGCTGGATTAATAGCTGTAATACCTTTCAACTGCACACCTGTCTTCTCTTTGGACTGCTGACGTTCGAGTTCTTGCTTCTTCTTGGTCGCAACAACATATGCATTCACTTCATCTCTATTTTCTATAGGAAGTATCTCAAGGAGCGGATGCTCAGGAGCAAACACAATATAGGTGACCCCAAATAGGGTGTCAGCACGAGTAGTAAATACCGAAACAGTATCGTCGGTTGAAAGTTTAAAGGTAATCTCACTTCCCTCGCTTCTCCCTATCCAATTTCGCTGTGCAGATTTTATTTCCTCTGGCCAATCGAGTTTATCCAAATCATCAACAAGGCGGTCTGCGTATTTTGTGATGCGAAGCATCCATTGCTGCTGTTCGCTTTGGACTACTTCTGTCCCACACCGCTCGCACTTGCCGTCTACCACTTGCTCGTTTGCTAAGATAGTCTGATCTTTCGGACACCAGTTTACCATCGTAATATCACGATATACCAAATCGTTTTTCAAAAATTGGTTGAACATCCACTGTGTCCATTTGTAGTATTCCGGCGCACATGTGACGACTTCACGCGACCAATCAAAACTCGCTCCCATACTGCGCAGCTGGGTGCGCATTGCTTCCATCTGTCTCTCTGTCCACTCTGCTGGGTCTCCGCCATTTTTTATTGCTGCATTTTCTGCCGGCAAGCCAAATGCATCAAAGCCCATCGGGTACAACACATTTAAACCCTGCATGCGTTTGTATCGCGCGAAGATATCCGGTACTGCAAAGGCGTACCAGTGTCCAGTGTGCAGATTACCAGAGGGATAACTAAACTCAACGAGCTGGTAGAAATTATTTTTTCCAGCTTCTGTATCAGGCACTTTGTATATGCCGTCAAGCGCCCATTTCTCCTGCCATTTCTCTTCAATCTCGCGATGATTATATCCTTCCATGTCCTACGATTTTTCCATAAAAAAGCCCCCTTGAAAAGGGGCTGATAGTTTATCGTTTTGAACTATTCCACCAATACGTGAAAAATGATGCGGCATACATAAATAAGGAATTTCGAAATCAGTGTACCATTTAAAAAGAAAAGTCATACAATGCAACACATTGTATGATTTAACTTCTTCTATCGCTCTGGTTTTGGGTATGGAGGGTAGAGTTCGGGATCAATAGTGCGGGCAAAGCAGGTACGACCTGCCTTATGATCCCAGCTATCTGCATTGCCGTAGTAAGGTGCGCTGGATACCGCACTATCACGCATCGGCATCACTTCGCCCCCATAACCGCCCTTGTTGCCATACTCTACCCATCCTTCAGGTAGCGGCTCTGCAAATGTCGCGCAGAGCTCAAATGACATATCACCAGTCTTTTTGTATTCATACTCCTTCCCTTTTTGAAATTCTGGATCACGTGCAAGCGATACGCCAGAGAGAGGATCAGCCATATCACCAAACGATTCGGGAAGCCTCTCTCGCTGCTGCCAGTAGTTCACAATCTGCCACTGAATTGACTGGAGATCTTCAATACGACGCTGATCGAGACGAAGCGCACGCTGCGCAAAGGGAGAGCCCATCACCGTAAATGCCCACACAATCGCAGCGAGTACCAAGACACTACTCTTAATTCCTGCCCACTTTTCGATCTGTTTACAGCGAGTATTATCTGTACTAAGCAGTTGCGCATAGTACCAGCCTGGAATGCCCACCGCGATGAGTGTCGCGAGTACCTTCAGTACAAATCGGACAGTGATTTCTCCCGAAACAAAGTAGCTCACCAACACCACCAAATCTACAACAGCAACAACGCTTGCAACAAAGAGGATGAGCAAGATGACCCATTTGCGAAGGACGGAATCCCAGTGAGAGAGTCCTGCCCGCTGCAAACGCATCCATTGACGAGAGAGTATAAAAAATACCGGCACCACGATTATGAGCATCGCGGTCGAGACACGCATCTGTTCGAAGCTACTCGAAGAGTATCCGTACTGATACATGCCAGAGAGGACATCGGGGAATACTTTGTCGAGCGTCGCAAAAACGAGTCGAAGAAAAGCGGTCACACTAACGATGAGCGACGCTACTACTCCAATAGAGAGAAAGAAAAATGCGGGTGTCAATTTTTTGTCTTCCATACAAAAGAATTATAACAAAAATAAGAAACCATTCCTCCATTGACAATGTATACATCTATATGTATTGTAGTGGAAAAATAGTTTTTTATGATAAAGACAAAAAAGAGACGGAGACGTGTTAAACCATTCCCCCCGATACGGAAATTTATTATTTTGGCAAATCGAGCACTGGAAGGGGTAGCTCCGGTTTCATTTACTACCCACCAATACGGACTGTACCTCCTTTGGAAGATTGCTCAGCTCTGCCAGTACGGTCGTAACTCGCGACGCATTACCTTAAAGGAACGCGAACTTACTGTTGCAACGCTTTCTGACTTTGTCTATCAAAAAAGGAAAACAAAGCATAAACGCTTCAGTGTTGTCCTTGCTCTCTGTCAGGACGGCATCCAACAAGCCCTTCTACTGTATCCGGAAAAGTACACGTGCAATACCTATTATGAAGAGATCATTGGTCTCCTTAGCGAATCTGTCTACAATCCTGAAAAGATGTCGTGCTTTTTTGAAGGAATGGTCGCCTCACTCGAGCGCTATGCTCGTATGAGTAGTTGTGCATAAAAATAGTACTGCTCCATGCCTCCATCACCGGAGGCATTTATTTTTTCTGCAATCCGCCGATGACTGATTGTACAAATTCTGCCAGCGTCGCACCTACCGAACGCAGCGCTTCGAGAAATGGCGCCTCATCATGCAGATGTGGGTGCGTATCAAACTCGATAAACCACACTTTGCCATTTCTATCTACGACAAACTCGCTCTGTGAATACCCACGTGCGCCGAGCGACTGGTGGAGCTGCTGTGCAGCAAGACCGAGTTGTTCGCGTTCTTGTGGACGAAAAGGGCGCCCCTCTCGCACATACGGCTCGCCCGAAGTACGCGCGTCGTGTGAGAGCACACCGCGGGCACCAGAGACCACCTCTACTGCCGGCAGCGTATACTTATCCTGATTGCGAAACCGGTCGATGACCCCCACAGCAGCTTCCTTTCCATAGATATATTGCTCTGTGAGAAAGGGGCTTCCTGCGGTGAGGCACTTCTCAACGGCTTCTGCCAATTCAAGTGGGGTAAACGCAAAATAGGTCTGCACACTTCCTCCGCCCAAGAGCGGCTTCACCACCCACGGAGGCGCCATTGTACGATAAATGTTTCCGGCGATCTGCGATACCGATGCGCCTTCGTCAGGGAGTACAAGTAGATGCGGTGGGACATTGAGTCCAAGCGCTCTTGCGTGCTCTTTTGCCTTTTCTTTGTGAAAGGCCATCGCACTGGTAAGTCTCCCGCTGCCTGTATACGGGATACCAAAATTGTCCAGAAGCTCCTGCACACTGCCGTCTTCGCCAAATTGTCCATGAAGCGCATTCCAAATGGCATCCACGCTCGCCTGCGCCTTTTCGAGATCGGCAGGGATACCCTTGATATGCAGCACCCCCTCTTTGTCGAGCAGCATATCTACCGCTTCAAAACCTGCGTCTTCAAGTGCGCGCTGGACATTCGCCCCCGTCTTGAGAGAAATGTGGTATTCAGGACTCACCCCGCCACGCAATATACCGATACGACGCATCATGCGAACATTATACCATTGCTTTCTTGCGGCGCGCTCTGTGGAACGTCACCGCGAAGCGATGCGCCTCGTGATTAGCGAGCAGAATAGCATATTTGTGGGTAGCGATGAGTGCTTTGTCACCGGAGAGCGACTTGGGTTTGTGGTGTTCGTCCTTGGTCACGGCAACGATTGGAATGTCGAGCTGCGCACTTCTCAATACTTTGCGCGCAGCATTGAGCTGTATCGCATTACCGTCCACGACAATAAGCTGCGGATACAGCCACTCGGTATGCGCGAGACGGCGCGTGAGCACTTCAGTGAGCGCTCCAGCATCATTGCTTTTGTCAAAACCGCGAACAATGAACTTGCGGTACTCGCTCTTCTCTGCCCTATCGCCCTCGACGACCGTCATCACACCCACCATTTGCTTGCCGGAGAGATGTGCGATGTCATACGCCTCTATACGGAAATCGCCGCGTACTTGCGTGTGCTCGCGCTTGATGAGGGAGACGTCTTTGATATGTTCCAGCGCAAAGAGCTTCCCGCGAAGCGCTGCCGCTTCTTCAAACTGCTCGGCTTTTGCTGCTGTATTCATTTCTTTAGTTAGTACTGCCTTGAGGGTGCTGAACTTGCCTCTAAGCATGAGCTTAATGCGGCCGATATTTTTGCGGTACGCCTTCGCCGCCCCGCTTGTACGCACATCGGGCGACAGCCCAAGCTGGCGATAAAACGCTTCTTTGTCCTTCATCGCGCTCGCACGATCACGAAATGGAAAAATCTTACGGATGATAGCAAGGGCTTCTTTTAGTGAGCTGCTTTTTGGAAATGGCCCGAATACTGCCGCCATACTTTTCTTGTCCAATCCTTTTTGCCGCGCAAGGAGCACGCGTGGGTACACTTCACGGGTTATCACCACCATGTTCCAGCTCTTATCGTCCTTTTCGTCGCTGTTGTAGTACGGCTGATGCTTCTTGATAAGGTTCGCCTCGAGAATGAGCGCTTCGAGCACACTACCAGTCTCCTGCCAGTCTATCTTCTTTGCTTTGAACACCATATCCACGAGCCGCGGTCCTCGGGTATGTATGAGATCGGGCGCGAAATAGCTGCGCACGCGATCGCGCAAACTCGTCGCCTTGCCAATGTAGAGTATCTTCCCTTTCTCTCCAAGCCAAAAATATACTCCGGGAGCATCCGGCAATTTGTACTTGTTCAAATCTTGACGAATCATATAGCATGTGCTATCATAGCACATATAGCAGTTCTTTTACTAGAGATGAGAAAAATACCCCCTATTTTATAGGGAAAAAGCTATTTTTCTCAGATTACAAAATATGCAGCTCTTGAAAGAGCATTTGCCGAGTACCCCGGCCGCTGACAGCAAAAACTGTCAGATGAAGCCTGCTTTACGCAGGAAAAACCACCTTTTTATACCCAAAACCTCCATTAAAGAGATTGGGTGGTTGGGTACTGTCATTATTTCTTGTACTGTTCCAGAGGAAACCCAAAACCTCCATTAAAGAGATTGGGTGGTTGGGTACACACAGCTCATCACGGGCAGTCAGGGCACGCTTACCCAAAACCTCCATTAAAGAGATTGGGTGGTTGGGTACGCACCGTGAAATACGGGACCCCGGCGTCGGCGACCCAAAACCTCCACTAAAGAAACTGCATTATTTTATTTAGACCTCCGACATTGTAGTCGGAGGTTTTCTATTACACCGAGTTTCGTGGCGCAGTGGTGTCCAAAGTGGCTTAAACTTACGCTGGCCAGATACTGCTCCTCGAAGTCCGAGCAAAACAAGATCAATCCAATAAGAAAAACTGATACAAACACGGCGCTCACGGTGATAGTACTGCCGATGTAGTATCGCATACACCTCATGCAAAAATTCTTGTACTATTATCTGATCTACTTGCACAATCGGATGCTTTTTCATATGGAAAAAGGTCATGAGTACTTCATCTACTACATGCACTCGAAATGGTTCCATGAGATCATAGACAAGCGGATGCGCTTTTGCCGACTGTGCTCTGTGAAGGAGTCCAACCTCAGTCGGTATATTGAGTGCTTCACACTTCTTTTGAAGAATAAGCGAGAGTGTATGATACCCGATATCAAGCAATTTGTTTGCAACATCAGTACCGTGCGGCACCCTCCCCTTCCATGCGCACCACTTCGGAAGTGCTCGAGCAAATGCGCTCCAGTACATGCGTGCATAGCGCGCTTCAATGAGAAGTAATTTCTTTTCATTTGTCTCCTGCAATACTTTCGGCGGAACAAATTGTTTCTTGTACCGACGTGCAGCAGTGGCTTGCCGTGCAATCTTTTCTCGCAGAAGTGTCTGCAGAGCCACAACACGATGCTCAGAGACGCGGTATTCTAGAAGATGCTCAAGCCATTTCGCATTCATATTCGTATCCTAACACAAAAAAGCCTCGCAGTACTGCGAGGCTTATCGTTATCGTTCATTCTTCTTTTGTTCTGCCAATCCGTACTCCAGATGACGCACCGCTGACTCCACTTTCCGTATGGTTTTGTCTCCATCAGAAATAAAATCAGGAACCTCAATCACTTGCTTGCCGCGCTCAATCGCTTTTTCTTTCAAAAATCGGACAAAGCGTGCAAGATTGCCGGTGTTTTGCACGGCACGATGCTGGCCTTTTGAGCCTTTTTCAGACTTTGCAAGCCCGAGACGAATCGTAGTTTCGCCTACAAAAAATACATCGGCAAATTGGACCATCTCATAGGCAATCTTGCGCTGTGCATCCTTTTGCTTATCCGCCCACTTTTTAGAAAGCTTGGTACGGGCATCAAAGAGTGCAACATGTGCACGAGAGCCTTTGATCTTGGTGGCCATGCGGGCTTCGATAGCTTGGCGTTGCTTGGTGAAGTATTGATCCCATTTTTCGAGATGCCACGTTTTCACCATACCATCCTGTATGAGAATGATTCTCCGAGCTCCTAAATCTACTCCTGCATACTTTGTATGAGCATCAATAGGAAGCGTCTCCACTCGCTCTGTCTCATACACAATGTTCACCTCAAACTTTGAACGCCTGTCCCAAAATGGGAATGTGCGCTTAATGGTTACATACCGTGTACTTTTTTCAGAAAGCAGATTGCTCACATATAGTGGCAACGTAATACCGATACCTTCAATTCCGTTAATCTTGTGGTTAACGAGAAGTACAGTGTCGGTACCGTATCTTACTACTTTCGGCTTTTCCCATTGCAAAGTAAAGAAAAACAAATCGTTTTTCATCCTCGGCGGACGAGCTTCGGTGTCGCCACGCTTGTTGAGCTCAAAGAATGACTTCCAGCTCTTTGCAAGCACACGACACGGCTTTTGTAAGTCGTTGAGTGGCAGTTGCAAAAGCTCTGGGTCAGCATTGCGAATAGGGCCAAGTGCATAGAGCATGCCGAATTCTGAAATCGGACGGGTCGGCTTGATGGATACTGTTGTTGATGCTCCACCAGCATAATCAAAGGTTTTCTCAATGGGGGGCATACTTTCTTTGAAGTCTTTTAACTTCTGGATTTCTTCCTGCCCTTTTAGATTTACCTTATCCAGCACTGTGTCAATGTGACCGAAGTCGCCTTGACAGATGGCCTGCATATGATTCCACACCCGCTTGTGCAGGTGCGAGATATACCAGAGCACGCGCTCGGTATGGAGACTGGGAGTTACATAGAACTTCACCGTCTTTTGCCCGTACTCTTTCTCCTTTTTAGGAGATACGGGCTGCGTCGACACCGACGCGAGAGTGTTTGATTGTGTCATGTACAAATGGTTTTGTTTCTTACCATTATAAACATTTTTATCTATATGTCAATATACCTCCTTTATCAATCTTGACGAATCATAAAACGGGTGTATTATAACAGAAAATATTTGTTATGGAAAAAATGAAAAAAGATGATCCGTTAGTAGCAGACCTTGACTTTGATGAGGAAACACAAACCTTCGGTTGCGAGGATGATGCTCGAACGTATGATTACAGAGTTGAAAAAGAGCTGGAAAGAAAACGCTTGGAAAATCCAGACTATCGGGCAAGAAAAGCATTAGCTGAAGCTATTGTAGGACTCGTAAGGTTTAACGAAGAAACTGATGGAGGTGAAAGACTTTTGTAAATGAAACTACTACTGCACTAGGCACAACCCAGCGCAGTTTTTTATTACTCAATAATTCTCACACACCAGAAACATGCATATACTCAAATTGTGCGATAGCACAGAATGAGTATATAGTTATTTTTTCATCTTGCTGTTTTTCAGTTCACTCTGCTGATTGCGGGCGAGGCGAAATGTTTTGATGCAATCGCGCAATCCGATAGTTTTTACATATTCCACAAATTCTTTCGGCAATGGCGACGGTCCGAGCCATACACTCTTTTGCACCATGTCGTAGCCAAACTCGCGGAGCTGCCGGCGAAACCACTCCCGCTCAGCCTTGCAATCTTCGGGGATATCAAAAAGCACGAGCAGATTTTTCGGGGCATTCTTGGTAAACGGCGAATCAAATAGTTGAAGCCGCGCCATCCTCTGTTCTATATACGCTCTCCCCTTTGTGTGGAGCATGATACCGTCGGCACCGGTGCGCACTAGTTCTTGTTTCGAAAGCTTAGTGAGCGCGTTTCGTATGGATTGTGGTTTGTATGAAGAAAAAGAAGGTTCTTGTAGCAGGGTACTAAATGCGAGAGCGTGCAAATACTTTCTGTCGTACAGAAATCTCATAATTTTCTCTTCTATACTCATTTTGCGCGATAGCATAGTTTGAGTATATCAGGTTTTTGATTTGCAAGAGGACGTAAGGTAAGAGTTTTTTTAAATCTTGACGAATCATAATATAGGCAGTATAGTATCACAAAACTTAAAAAATGAAATGGTATAACTTTGTAAAAGTATTCGTCTTTGCGGGTTACCTATTCTGTATTTGGCCAATCACTTGCGTCATTTGTGCTATCGCGGCTATCTCTGTAAATCCGCTGTTAGCAATCCTATCAGGATATATTTTTGGCTGCTCGTGACGCTTGTTATGTTGTTGTGCCAATCTTTATACGATTTGGCTGAAAAATACAGATACAGAAAGAGCAAAGCAAAACTGCGTTAGGCAAGACCTAACGCAGTTTTTATTTCTCTTGACGAATCATAAGATACATGCTATCATAACGCAAGACTTAAAATTATGGAAAATGCATACGCAATAGCAATGAAGATTGCTGATAGCATCTCAAAGAAAAAATATATTGACTCTGGGTACGCATACCGCTCATACAAGGTTTACGAAGATCTAACATGGGAACAAATCCGGGAGCAATATACTGCTTCAAGAAACTTTGACAAAGAACATCAAACTATTTTTGAAGAAGCATATAAAATATTACAAGATGTGCCAGATGTGCCTTCCTTTTTGAGAAAGTAGCAATTAACTGATTGTGTTAGATTTTATCTAACACAATTTTTTATTGCCTGCATGAGCGGATCAAGGGCGGGATTGTAGGCGCGAGCTTTGCCCTCTTTGCGACCGTATTCTTTGATGGCGTAGCCGGCGCGTTTCCAGTCTTTTTTAGGAATGATTTGTAGAAGGTCTTGTTCTATTTTTGACGGATCAGTTTGTCTAGAGAGACCGAAACGCTTCGCGAATCGGATAACATGCGTGTCCACTGGAATGCCGATGTTGGCATACTTGGGATACGCGTTTGAAATCACCGCCACTGCACCTTTACGACCGATGCCCTGAAGTTTTTGGAGCTCGATTGGATCGTGCGGAATCACGCCGCGAAAATCGTCAGCGACGATTTTCGCGGCTGCCTTTATATACTTCGCTTTACTGCGGAAAAATCCGAGCCTGCTTATCAGTTTCTCAATATCACCCACTGGCGCAGCGGCGAGCTTCGCGGGAGTCGGATATTTCTTAAAAAGTGCCGGCGTGACCTTGTTCACCATATCATCCGTCGTCTGTGCCGAGAGCGTGACCGCGACCGTCAGCTGCCACGGATTTGCCCACGTCAAAAACGTCTCATCGCGGCGATACTGTTTGAGCAATACCGGCGCGATCTTTTTCCAAATTTCTTTTCTTTGTTCCAGCTCGCGCGGAGTCATATTACAAAATTTTCTTCAGATACTTCCCTGTGTGCGACTTGGGATTGTTCGCTACTTCTTCCGGCGTGCCTTTTGCGATGATTTTTCCGCCGTGCGCTCCTCCTTCGGGACCGAAGTCAATCAGATAATCAGCGCACTTGATGAGGTCGAGATTGTGCTCAATCACCACTACGGTATTCCCTTTCGCTACGAGCCGATTTAATACAGCGATAAGATTTTTTACATCGTCATAGTGCAACCCTACCGTTGGCTCATCAAGAAGATAGATTGTCTTTTCCATCCACGGGCGGTACAGCTCACTCGCAATCTTCACACGCTGCGCCTCTCCACCAGAGAGCGTGGTGGCGCTCTGTCCCAGCTTCACATAGCCAAGCCCCACATCATTGAGTGTCTTCAATCGGTCGTATATTGCAGGAATATCACCAAAGAACTCCAGCGCTTCTTCGACAGAGAGCTGAAGGACATCGTAGATGCTCTTGCGCTTGTATTTCACCGTCAGCGTCTCTTTATCAAATCGCTTGCCACCACACACATCACAGGTGACATACACAGTGGGGAGGAAGTGCATCTCCACCGCGATCTCTCCATTTCCCTCACATGCCTCACACCGCCCCCCTTTCACATTGAATGAGAAACGATTGATCTTCCACCCGCGCAGGCGCGCCTCCTCTGTCGCAGCAAACAAATCACGAATGTGCGTAAACGCACCGGTATAGGTGGCGATGTTGCTTCGTGGGGTGCGACCAATCGGCGACTGGTCAATCATGATTGCGCGCGAAAGATATTCGGTACCGGAAAACGATGCGGCGTTATGAACCTGCGCTGTGCGGTGTTTGCGTTCAAACCGGCCCTGCAGATTTTTGTGCAAAATATCATAAAGGAAGGTGCTCTTGCCCGAACCACTTACGCCAGTAATAGCCACCATACGACCCAACGGCACCTCAATATTTTGATTATCGATATTGTGCAGCTTTGCACCGACCACTTTGAGTGCGCCCTTGTCGTCGTCGCGGCGCTTGTCCGGTATGGCGATTTCTTCATCACGACGCAGGTATGCGAGCGTGCGTGATTTGCTTGGATTTGTTTTTGCATTCAAGAGCTTCTGTAAATCATCTGCTACGATGACATTCCCGCCGTGGATGCCGGCACCTGGCCCGATTTCTACCATATAGTCCGATGCGAGAATCGTATCTTCATCGTGCTCCACCACTACAATCGTATTACCAATATCACGTAAGTCTTCGAGCGTCTTGATAAGCCGCTCGTTGTCACGCTGGTGAAGCCCGATGGTCGGCTCGTCGAGCACATACATCGCCCCCACAAGGCGACTGCCGAGCTGTGAGGCGAGGCGGATGCGCTGTGCTTCGCCGCCCGAAAGCGTGTTTGTCGTACGAGAGAGCGCGAGGTATTCCAGTCCCACATTGAGGAGGAAGGTGAGGCGGTCTTCTATTTCCTTCAGCACCGCCTTTGCCACTTCCCTGTCTTTTGCCGAAAGCTTGAGCGAATCGAAGAAATCAAACGTCTGCTCTACCGAAAAAGAGGTGAGGTCGACGATGTTCGTCTTGCTTTTGGTATCTTCTAAATACACATGCAATGCCTCGGTGCGCAGCCGTTTGCCGCCGCAGACTTCACACGGCTCGGTGCCGCCAAAAAACTTCGTGCCGATGCCGTTGCATTCCGGGCACGCGCCATATGGGCTGTTGAATGAAAACAGTCTCGGTTCTATTTCTGGAAATGAAAAGCCGTCGTTCGGGCAGGCAAACTTTGACGAAAGGAGAAATTCGCTCGCCACGTCCGTCTGCATGTCGAAGTCTGCGGAGGCACCGAACACAATCTGCACCAGTCCATCCGCCTCCAGAAGCGCCCGCTCCACCGCCTCCGCGAGGCGCAGCTCCGCATCGCGCGGATTATCTTTGAACTCATGCACGGCGAGCTCATCGACCAAGACTTCTATCGTATGTTTGTCATTTTTCTTGAGCTCTATCTTTTCGCGTAGGCTGTGTGTCATGCCATCTACACGCACTGTTGCAAAGCCCTTGCCGAGCAGATCATAGAGGAGCTGGTAGTATTCCCCTTTTCGTCCGCGAACAATCGGTGCATACACCTGTATGCGCGTATCGTTGAACTCTACGTTCATCACCTTCTTATTCGTTGTCTTTGAAAGTTCCTTGATTTTGGCGAGGATAAAATTGTTTATCTCCTCCTGCGAGAGCTTGGTGATATGTGTCCCACACACCGGACAGTATGCTCTCCCCACGCGCGCATACAAGACACGGAGGTAGTCATATATCTCTGTAATAGTCGCCACCGTGGAGCGCGGGTTGTTGGAGCGGGATTTTTGGTCAATCGAAATTGCAGGAGAGAGCCCTGTAATCTCATCAACATCGGGCTTAGGCATCTGGTTCAAAAACTGCCGTGCATAGCTCGACAAGCTCTCCACATACCGTCGCTGCCCTTCGGCAAAAATGGTATCAAATGCGAGCGAGCTCTTCCCGCTCCCCGACAGGCCCGTGATGGCAATCATCTTGCCCCTGGGCATCGTGACGGAGATGTTTTTGAGATTGTGGGTGCGCGCACCTTTTACTACAATCTCCCCCTGTTCTGCTAGTGTTTTTTTGACTGCCATATAAACCTCCAAATCCCCTCCGCAAGTGCGCGAGGGGGTGCATAGGGCGATTGTAGCATACTATCCCTCATTCTCCACAGCTTCTCATATGGACAGAAGTAAAAAGGGTTATACTAGAGTGGTACGCGTATTATCAAGTAATATACATTATTATGAAATTACATAAGCTCGCGTTTGTGCTTTTGGTTATTGGAGGATTGAATTGGCTATTAGTTGGACTTTTTGGCTGGGATATTGGCCAACTCTTCGGTGGGATGGGCGCAACTATTTCGCGCATTATTTACATCCTTGTCGGTCTTTCGGCGCTGTGCGAAATTTTTGGACACCATAAGCGCTGCAAGGAGTGCAATGCACCCCAACAGAAAGCAACAACAATGTAAATCACGTCAGACTTTCTCCTATAGCAAAATCCCGCTTCGATGCGGGATTTTGTCTCCTAAGTAGTCGAGAGTGATATACTCCTACTATGTCACTACGCACCCTCGACATCCATCTTATCCATTTTTTCCGCCGTATCAGTGTACCAGCAGCGCGCATTGCGCTCTTCGTTGTTTTCTTCTGGTTTGGCCTCTTGAAAGCCCTCGGCCTCTCTCCTGCAGGTGCACTGGTACACTCACTGTTTGACCAGACCATCAATTGGATGTCGTTTGATACCTTCTACCTCCTTTTCGCATTGTTTGAAATGCTCATCGGCATCCTCTTTCTTATCCCCGGCGCAGAACGCATAGTCCTCCCGCTCCTCCTTTTCCATATGGTCACGACCTTCCTCCCGCTCATCTACCTCAAAGAAGCGACCTGGCAGAGGGCGTGGGTACCCACCCTTGAGGGCCAATACATCATCAAAAACCTCGCGCTCATCGCCGCTGCTATTGGGATTGCGGCGCATCTGCATCCGGTGAAAAAGTAAAACCGCATTTTGGTACGGTTTTGATAATTATTGATTTGGTTCTTCTTTCTGTTTGAGACGCTCGATGGCAGCGTTGATACGAGTGAGTGTCTTTGATCCTTCTTCTTCACCTACTTTCATCGCCTCAAGCCCGGCAACATCGTTTGTTTTTTCCATTGACTCAATTACCCGTGCCACCGCCATATCCTCTATAATAGAAGGTCCCGTGAAATTCATTTTTTCCATCATACATCTCGATTATCCTATCGAGGGTACCGAAAGTCAAGCCTACTTCCCCGTCACTTCAAAAATCTTGTGACTTCGGGTACCGCCTGAGACAAGCTTCACGCCAGCGTTGAAATGTTTGGAGAGCAGATGTATCACTTCGCGGTTGGCATGACCATTTTGGGCTGCGGCACGCACGCGGACATCAAACACGTCATCTGACTGCTGTTTTATCTTGTCCTCACTGCTTTCCGGAAACACCCGTACCTTTATAAACATCGCGAGTTATTCAGTGGTCGCACCATCAAACTCTTCTTCACTCGCCTCAGCTTCTGCCTTGGTAGCACGCACAATGCCGTCTTTGTGATGTGCCGGTGAGTAGATCGTGTAGAGTTTGAGTGGTTCACTTCCCGTATTCATGACGTTGTGCTGGGTACCCGCAGGTACGATGACTGTATCACCATCGCCCACCATGTACTCCGTCTCACCGACGAGCACAGTACCAAGTCCCGATTCGAAGCGGAAAAACTGATCGTTCTCCTCGTGCACTTCAAGCCCTATCTCTTCTGCCGACTGGAGCGTCATCAAGACGAGCTGCAGATGCGCGCCAGTGTACAGCACCTTGCGGAAGGTGGTATTTTCTTTGGTCAGCTGCTCAATGTTTGCGTGGTATCCTTTTTTCATAGCCACAGTATAGCAGACTATGCGAGTCCGTGCCCCGTGCTCCCCTCTCGCCCTGCTCCGCGAACGGTATCGGAAAGCGCATCTACCTCCACGATATCGCAATCTTCAAACTTCTGGATAAGCATTTGGGTAAACTTCTGTCCTTTTTTGAGCACCTGCGTGTCCTCCGACATATTCACAAGAGAAGCGACAAACTCTCCTCGAAATCCTGCGTCTATCACCCCACCCATTATTTTGAGATGGTTGTTGAACGAGATACTCGACTTGTCCCACACGAGCCCAACATGCCCGTCGGGAATCTCGAGGGCGATACCGGTCGGTACACGCATCTGCGCCCTCGGTGCAAACACCACCTCTTCCAACGTATAAAAATCTATCCCCGCATCGCCCGGATGCCCTTTAGTCGGGAGCGTCGCATCTGGGTGAAGTTTTTTGATGTTGAGCTGCATACCTACTATTCTATCTTCGTTTCTAGTTTGTTGTGAAGGGCTTTGATTTCGTCGCGGAGGATGGCCGCTGTCTCGAAATCGAGCACTCTGACTGCCTCTTTCATCTCATCCTCTTTCATTTTGATGAGTTTTTGGATGGGATTTTTGGTAAGGCGTCCGCCCTTTTTACCCTTCTTTTCCATTTCGGCTACCGCAGCAAAAAGCTCCATATCGAGCGAGAGCTCGGCGCTCACCGCTTTGTCGTGTTCGCTCTCCATGCTCTCTGTGATGTCGTGGATTTTCTTTTCAATGGTCTTGGGCGTAATGCCGTGCTCACGATTGTACGCAAGTTGTATGTCGCGGCGGCGGCTGGTCTCGCCGATGGCGCGCTCCATGGAGCCGGTGATGCTGTCGGCATAGAGAATGACGCGGCCATTTACATTTCGCGCCGCACGCCCAATAGTCTGCACCAGCGACACATCGCTGCGCAAGAAGCCTTCTTTGTCCGCATCGAGAATGCCGATGAGCGAGACCTCTGGCATGTCGAGACCTTCGCGCAGGAGATTGACGCCGACCAGCACATCAAACTTCCCTTTACGCAGGTCGGTGATGATTTTGATGCGTTCAATCGTCTTCACATCACTGTGCAGGTACTCCGCCTTTATCTTTTTGTCTTTGAGGTATGCCGCAAGGTCTTCTGCCATTTTTTTGGTGAGCGTGGTTGCGAGCACTCGCCCGCCACTGGCAATTTCTTTCTCTACTTCTGCAATAAAGTCATGCACCTGCCCTGTATACTCCTTGTTCTCTAGTATCGGTCGTACTTCCACCATCGGATCCACCAGTCCTGTCGGCCTAATAATCTGTTCCACCGTCTGCTCGCTGTGTTCGCGCTCGTACTTTCCTGGAGTTGCAGAGACAAACACCGTCTGTCCAATACGCTTCGTGAACTCTTCAAACTTCAGCGGTCGATTATCCTTTGCACTCGGCAGACGAAATCCAAACTCCACCAGCGTCTCTTTACGCGCAGCATCTCCGGAATACATTGCAGAGAGCTGCGGGACAGTGACATGAGATTCGTCTATGAAGAGGAGGAAGTCTTTTGGAAAGTACGACAAGAGCGTATCTGGTGGTTCACCTGCAGATTTGCCGCTCATATGACGAGAATAATTTTCTATCCCTGCGGTGTAGCCCATTTCTTTAATCATCGCGAGGTCGTAGTTGGTACGGCGCTTGAGGCGCTCTGCTTCCAACAACTTGCCTTCTTTTTCAAACTTCGCAAGCTGTCCTTTCAATTCTTCTGCAATATCGCGCACTGCGCGTTCCTTTTCGTCTTTGTTGGTGATGAAGTGCTTCGCAGGGAAAATAAAAATAGAATCTTCTTCACGAATGATGCGCGATGAGACAGGGTCTATCTTGGTAATGCCCTGCACTGCATTTCCCGAAAAGTCTATTTGATACATCACCGTATCATTGACTGGCATGACATCGAGGCGATTACCGAGCGCACGAAACGTACCGGGAGTAAGGTCGGCGTTGGTACGAGAGAAGTGTATTGATACGAGCTTTTCCATCGCCTGCGTACGCGAGAGTGCCATGTCTTTTTCTATTTTAAAATTGGTCTTTTCATATTCGGCAGGGCTTCCCAATCCATAAATACACGAGACTGATGCGACGATAATCACATCTTTGCGTGTCAGAAGCGACTGGGTAGTGGCATGGCGCAATCTATCTATCTCTTTGTTGATAGAGGCATCTTTTTCGATATACGTATCGGTCGTCGGCAGATATGCTTCTGGCTGGTAATAGTCGTAGTACGAAACGAAGTAGTGCACCGCAGCATCAGGAAAAAATGCTCTAAATTCGCTCGCAAGCTGCGCCGCAAGCGTCTTGTTGTGCGCAATGACGAGCGTGGGCTTGCCCATCTGCGCGAGGACATTCGCCATAGTGAAGGTCTTGCCCGTGCCTGTGGCGCCCAGAAGCGTCTGCATCGGCATCCCTTTCTTTAGGCCTTTCACCAATCCTTCTATTGCCTTTGGCTGATCGCCCGCCGGCACGAAGTGGTCGGAGAGAGTAAATACAGAATTATTTTTTGTCTTCGAAAGGGTCATAACGTACAGCTGTCCATGATTCATAATTCCTTACAATAATCCGGTACGCCAAGAGCGCGCCGACGAGTGTAAAGATGAGAAAAAAGATGAGTGTCTTGCTCAATCGCATACTCTTCCTAGTATACTACGCCTTATACCGAGCAAGAAATGCCTGTTTGTAGTCGTGGAAAGTATCATCGAGGATGCTCCTGCGGATTTTTTCGACCAATCGCAAGATGAAGTGGAGATTGTGGATTGAAGCGAGTGTACCCGCGGTCATCTCGTCTGCGCGAAAGAGGTGTGCGAGGTAGGCGCGAGTATGGCGCATACAAGTGTAACAGGTACAACCCTCCTCTATGGGTGTAAAGTCTTGGACAAACCGCGCATTTTTTATATTTATTTTGCCATCTGCAGTATGCAGTGTGCCGTGCCTGCCCATGCGTGTGGGCGCGATACAGTCAAAGAGATCGCACCCAGCCTCTACTGCTGCAAAGAGGTCTGCCGGCTCGCCGATACCGAGGAGATGTCGCGGCTTGTCCTCTGGCAATACTGCATTTACCCATCCCACCGCAGTACCAATGTCTGCTTTGGTAAATGATCCGCCGATGCCGAAGCCATCGAAATTGAGCACTCCGAGATCGCGTGCTGCCTGCTCGCGCAGGTCTTTGAATCGTCCACCTTGGATCACCCCAAAGAGTGCTTGCTTCTTCTCAGTATCAAGCTTCCCATGCGCATCAAGACTTCGCTTCGCCCATTCGTATGTGCGTGCGAGTGACTTCTGCTGATATTCATATGGTGCTGTCGGCGAGGTACATTCGTCAAATGCAAATATCATGTCCGCGCCGAGCTTCCACTGTATCTCCATGCTGCGTTCTGGCGTGAAGAGATGTTTTGAGCCGTCGATATGACTTTTGAATGTCACCCCTTCGTCAGTGACGTGCGCAAGCTGCCCTTCATATGCAGATATATCTTCTACCTCGTCACCTGTTGCCACCTTACTCACATTTGCACCAAATGCAGCCCCGAGCGAAAACGCCTGGAATCCGCCGCTGTCGGTCATCGTAGGGCCATGCCAATCCATAAACTTCCCGAAGCCTCCTGCCTGCGCCACAATATCTTCTCCTGGCTGGAGATACAGATGATAGGTGTTAGCGAGTACCACCTGCGCACCGAGACCTCGTACCTGTTCTGCGGTGAGCGTCTTGACTGTCGCCTTGGTCCCGACTGTCACAAACGCCGGCGTCTTGATGATGCCGTTCACCGTCTCTATCTCCCCCGCCCGAGCAAGCGTGCCGTCTAGCTTTTTCTCAATCGTAAATTTCATACTATCGTACTACCACAAACTTAAGCGCATTGAGATTGACTGGTACTTTTGCCAAGAGGCGCTGAAAGGGATCACGCGGGTCAGTGATGATCTTTTCAATGGTTGCCAGCGTCGCCATATGTACCGACTGGAGCGAGACGCTCTCGCCAATCGCAAACGGTAAATCGCGCGGCATGCGCACCTCGTATTCTCCGCCGCCGCGTCCGATGAGTGTGATGGCTACATCACTGCCTTCTGCATTGCCAGTCGTCTCTCTCCCTGGAGCACTAAAAAGCTGCACGGTGGCACGATGCGTCTCTACTGACGAAATGGTGCCGATGGCGACGGCATCAAAAGCAAACACGCTCTGCCCTTCGGTGATGCCTTCTGCCTCACCGGCATCTATGAGCAGAGTGTCATAGAAACTTCGGCTCGGCATAGTGAGGACACGAGCGAGAGTGCCATGCGGAGCTTGGCCGCGGCCAAGCTCCGCTTTGAGCGCATCGTTTTCTTCCTGCAGAAGTGATTGCTGGTCGGAGAGTGCCTTCATACCAGCGAGGGTGTTTTCGAGTTCATCTATGTGCGCGATGAGTACGCGTTTAGATGAAAGCGCTGAGCGTACATCGTCTGAGTGAAGCGAAGGGAGCGGCACTTTGCCTACCACTTTTTGAAGTATAAAAAAAAGTGCCAGCACCGCAAGGATAACACCCGTTGCACGCAGGACAAAAGAAAAGAAAGATACTGATGGACGTTTATTACGATACGGCATAGTCGTCAAGCGAGAGCAGTACTTGCTGATATTGATCAAAGGATTCAAGGATGCAGCCAGTGCCGCGCGCGACCGCCGAGAGCGGGTCTTCGGCAATAAATACCGGCAGGCGTATTTCCTCTTGCAGCAAGATAGCAAGCCCTCGCAAGAGTGCGCCGCCGCCAGTGAGTACGACACCACTGCTGAGTACGTCGGCTACCATCTCCGGAGGCGCCGTCTCCAATACTTCTTTTATCCCTGCGAGCAAGAGTGCCAGCGGACGGCCGAGCGCTTCGCGGATATCACCATCGGTAGTAATGAGTGCCCGCGGGAGCCCTGTCGTCAGATCACGCCCACGCACTTCTATCTCCATGTATTCGCTCTCAACTGCACTGCCTAGCGAGAGCTTGACCTGCTCTGCAGTCTGCTCTCCCACAAGAAGCTTGAATTCATCACGCATATATTCTGCAACGCGCGCATTGAAGTGATCTCCTGCGATGCGCACGTTGAGCGAGCGGACGATGCCGCCGAGCGCGATGAGTGCGATATCGGTCGTCCCGCCACCGATATCCACAATAAACGACGCCTGCGACGAAAGTACTGGCAACCGCACACCGATAGCCGCCGCCATTGCCTCCTCGACCAGATACACCTCACGCGCACCGGCATCTATCGCCGCATCATAGACGGCGCGCATCTCGACATTAGTAATGCCGCTCGGAACGCCGATGACGACGCGCGGGCGGAAAAACTTCTTCGAAAGTTTTTCCGCCTTCCTGATGAAGTATGCGAGCATCTCTTCGGTAATCTCATAGTCAGACACCACGCCCTCGATCAATGGGCGGATGATGGTGATGTGCTCCGGCGTCTTGCCCCACATCTCCTTCGCCTCGCTTCCGATAGCGACGATCTGCCCCGTCTTTTGGTTGACGGCGACAATACTCGGTTCGTTGATAATGATGCCGTGCCCTTTGAGATAGACGAGCGTGTTGGCAGTACCGAGATCGATACCGATGTCATTGGAAAAGCGGCGGTGCAGCATCTTAAGCATGCAGAGAAGAAAGGAGCTCTTCTTTTGAGACTACCTTCGATTCACTTTCTGCCCGACCTTTGACTTCGTATCCGCCCGCTTCGAGGCTGCGCTTGGACACCACGACACGCAGCGGCATACCGAGAAGGTCTGCATCTGCAAACTTCTCTCCTGCACTCACTTCCGCGCGGTCATCAAAGAGTACCTCCACTCCGCGCGAATTAAGCTCAGTATAGAGCGCATCAGCTTCCGTCTTTGCCTCCTCACCGAGCGACAAGAGGTGCACCGCAAACGGCGCCACGCTTGCCGGCCACACGATGCCTTTGTCGTCGGCAAATTTTTCTACGATGACTCCCATAGCGCGGGTGATGCCGACGCCGTATGAGCCGAGGTGTACAAATTGCTTTTCGCCATGCTCGTTGGTAAACGAAAAGTCCATCTGCTCGCTTTTGTGTGTACCAAAGTTGAAAATGTTGCCCACCTCTGCAGTAGTCACCTTTTCGAGCTCTTCGCGTTTGATGCCAAGACTCTCAAGATGCTCGTCATTGAGCACCTCTTCATTTACTGCAATATTTTTTTCTCTGTGCAGATAAACTACATCTTCTCCTGCATCACAAATTGTCTGGAATTCGTGACTAAACTTCGTAAACGCACCACCACTGGCAAACGTCACATAGGTATCGTTGCCGATTCCCAGACGACTGTATATTTTTTTATAGGCTTCAATTGTTGCATTATAGAACGCATCATGCTGTGTGGCATCAAGACTGCACGAGTACATATCCTTCATCACAAACTCGCGCCCGCGCAAAATACCACTTTTGGCGCGAAGTTCGTTGCGGAGCTTCGTCTGGAATTGGTACACATTGATCGGCAAATCTTTGTAGCTCACCAGATATTGCTGGAGCATCTCAATAATCGCCTCTTCGTGCGACCATCCGAACCCGACCTCGGTACCATCCTTGAGCTGTGATTTGAACCATACATCTACTACTTCATCGTCCCAACGGCCCGTCATTTCCCATGTACTCTTTTTCTGAAGCGAGCTCATAATCAGCTCTTGCCCACCGATAGCATTCATCTCCTCTCGAACAATCTGTTTGATGTTTTCAAGGACGCGAAGTCCGAGTGGCGTGTATGCATACACTCCGGCCATCACTTTATATACATACCCTGCCCGTATCAGGAGCTGCGCGTTTTTTGCCACCTCGTCCGAGGGGGCCTCCTTGCGCGTTTTGGTAAACAGCTGCGACTGCCTCATAGTCCTTGTATAATCGCACATTTTGGGTAATAAAAAAAGTCGGCCATTTTGCCAACTTTGTTCCATAACTGTTTTGTTTTATAACTTTAGCAACTTTGCCCTTCTCCACTCCCCGATTCGCGCGTCGTATTGTGGCACAACTTCTTCTATCACAACCGTATCTTTCTTGAATGGGTTATTTAAGGAAACAATCCATGTTGAATATTCGCTGCCGCTGTTTTTGTAACGGTAGAGCCATATATCTTCACCTTCGTACAACTCAGGCATCTGCCCCTTTCTCACTCTTACTTCAACTGGCGTCATAGCTTGATGAATGGTACCGTCCTGAGAAATACCAAAGTTGTTTTCTGCTCCATACATACCCACAATACAGGTAGTAGTACCGGATGAGGACAAGTTGCAGGAGATAAGAGTGGTAGAAGCAAACAAAGTCGCAAAAAGAAATACTTTTTTCATTATTATTTAGTTTTAGTGTGAATGAACTTTTTACTGAGTCAGTATATCATGTATATACATACTTGTCAAGTATCGTTCCTTGCCAAAAGTGCCTGTAAATGCTATTGTTTTGGTGTCCTTTCGGACGATTATTCAGATAAGTAAGGGTGGATTAAAGCTCCACTCTCGCACAGAAAAGTTATGGCAACCATCTCATACGAGGCACTTATGGCCTCTGGCGTGCACTACGGCTACAGCCGCACCCGCCGACACCCATCTACTTCCCCTTTTGTCTACGGCACCAAGGGCGGAGTGGACATTATCGATATCGACAAGACGATGCAGCAAATCGAGGCGGCAACGACCTTCCTGACCGGCCTCGCGGCCAGCGGCAAGACGGTGCTCTTTGTCGGCGTGAAGCCTGAGGCGCGCGCAGCAATCGAGAGCCTCACCGCAACACTCCACCAGCCGTTTGTGACCGAGCGCTGGATCGGCGGTATCCTCACCAATTTCCCCGAAATCAAGAAGCGTATCAGCAAGCTCACCGACCTCAAGGAGAAGCGCGCATCCGGCGAGCTCACTAAGTACACCAAAAAAGAGCAACTTCTTATTGCTCGCGAAATGGAACGCCTCTCCAAGTACTTCAGCGGCGTCGAAGGTATGACCAAGATGCCTGATGCCCTTGTCGTCATCGACTCCAAAAAGGAGCACATCGCCGTCAAAGAGGCGCGCAAGATGGGTATCCCCGTCATCGCGCTCGGCAATACCGATTGCTCTATTCGCGGCATCACTTACCCCATCGTCGGCAATGACGGTTCGGCTTCCAGCATTGGCGCAATCCTTGCTATACTGCAGACCGCGTGGAAATAAATTTTGAACATAGTACCTATTAAAAACTAAGAGCTGCCAAAAACTAGTGCCACGAGGAAACCCTCGGTAGGAGCGTCTGGCGACGAACGGAGAGATTTTTCAGCAGGAAAATCTCGTGGTTTCCGAGAGGCACTAACTTGAGGCGATGTTATATATGACTATCACTACCGAACAAGTAAAAGAATTGCGAGACAAGACCGGCATCTCTGTGATGCAGTGCCGCAAGGCGCTTGAGGAGACCAGCGGCGACATGGAAAAGGCGCTGATTATCCTTCGCAAGAAGGGCGCAGAAGTCGCTGAGAAGAAGTCTGATCGTACTGCTGCTGACGGCATCGTCCTCACCAAAGCAGAAGGCGGCCGCGCGCTCACTCTCATCCTCAACTGCGAGACAGACTTTGTCGCAAAAAACGCTGATTTTGTAACACTTGCAAATACCCTTCTTGATATCGCATGGAAAGACGGCGCTGACGCAGCGCGCGAACAGGCTCCGGCGCTCATCAATGACGTCGTCCTCAAAATCGGTGAAAACATCCAGCTCGGCATTATCGAAGAAATCACTGGCGACACCGTAGGCGCATACACGCATCACACCGGCAAGTCTGGAGCAGTCGTCGCACTCGCTGGCGGCACACCGGAGCTCGCAAAGGATATTGCGATGCATGTTGCTGCGATGAAGCCGCAGTTTCTCTCTGCAGATGATATCGACGATACTGCAAAGGCAACTGCAATGGAAGTCTTCAAAAAAGAAGTAGATGAGAGTGACAAACCAGAAGATATGAAAGCAAAAATCCTCGGTGGCAAGATCGCGAGCTACTTCAAGGAGCAAACACTACTCGACCAACCATTCTTCAAGAGCCCCGACAAGACCATTGGTGCCCTTGCCAAGGAGGCAGGAGCAAGTATCACAAAGTTTGCCACCTACTCTCTCTAATCCCCTTCTGTCCCCCTCATGATTACCTTCCTTGTCATCGCACTCATCACCTTCGCTCTCCTTTCATGGGTAGCATATATGTACCTGTGGTGGAAAAAGGATCAAGGGGTGCCTGAGACACCACTGACACTTGCCGACGCGCAGCGTTCGGCAGAACAAGGCGCTCGACTCGCACGCCGCGGCTGGTACCAAGCACAGATACAGACGCAAAAAGCGGCATCATGGGTACAGCAAAAAGCGGGTCGCGCATTCTTTACCATCTTCCCTGACGCCAAGGAAGCATTTACCAAAAAAGACGAGCTTGCAGGATTTTCACACGGTCCCTCGTCATACTTCCTCCGTTCGATTTCAGAGCGCGAAGAAAAAAAACGCGTGGTACGAAGAAAGAAAACTTCAGAAACTACAGGGGTGGAAATTTAGTTCAATATCGGCTACTATGTAGCCAATGCCAGAATAGCTCAGTTGGTAGAGCTCCCGTTTTGTAAACGGGTGGTCGTCGGTTCGAGCCCGACTTCTGGCTCCCTAAACGAACAAAATGGTTCGGAAGATGCTAAATGGTGGGACGCGCGAAGCGCGTCCCACTGTGTTTGCCCTGATTCTGCGGGGGAATTCGGAAATGCGGGCGCGCTTGCGCGCACCTGTTTTTCGCCAAGGAGGGAGAATATTTTAGCATTTTTTGTCTTTTTTATCCATAGTAGGGAGCAATCTTGTGTACGCACGGGTGGGTGGGGTAAACACAAACTAACTTCGTATTTTGGCTTTGCCAAAATTTCAATAGATGTATCTTGAATTCTTAATGCCCGCCCGCCAAAAATTCCGAAATCCCGCCCCGCATTCCTCCCGCACCCTCCTGCGGGGCGGAAGCCCAGCCCAAAAAACTTTTCAAAAAATTAGTCTCGGTTTTGCGAATCCTCCTCCCGCAAAATTGCTTCGCAAAACCGAGTCCGCATTTGTATTCGCACATTCCGTTCTTTTCCTTTGGAAAAGCTCTGTGCTTCGCACAGAGGCGCTTTAGCGCACGGATGTGCGAGATTGGATATTCTCACGAATTTTTGATAAAGTAAGTTCTAGCAGTGTCATAAAGATACTCCAGTTTTATTTCTTTTCTTCCTTTGCCTCTGCGGCAGCTTGTGCCTGGGCCTGTGAGCGTTTGATGAAGTCTTTTGGCAGGAGAGCTTCTATCTCTTCGAGGGTCTTAAATCCGCTCTGCGTTTTACTGTTGATAACAAGTACTGGCAGCGGCTCGTCTACTTTGTAGATAGAGCGAAGCGCGCGAATCGTCGAGAGGTCGAGATTGTAGTCGTATGAATAGATACGCAGCTCAGGATACTTTGCCCGTGCAGCATCGAGCACATAGCCCTGCCGTTCGCAGTCGGCGCAATTTTGCTTGGTACCGTAGAAGTAAAGAATAGCAGTAAACGGTGTCTTGCAACGTTCGCTGATGCGCTTTTTGAGGAGAAAGTCTTTGACCTGCAGCATGGTGTACTGCTTTTTAAGGAGAAGCACATCGTCCTGCTCGGAGAGATTTTGTTCGCTGTAGGTGATGCGATCTGCAAGCGTGAGCAGCTCATCAGAAATAATCGAGCTATTGATGTCGCTGCAGGAGAGTTCTTCGAGAAGCGAATACTGTGTCTCTGACGAGAGGATATCGACGGCAATCTTGTTTTGGATATCGCGGATTTCGGCGATTTTTTTGCCGCTAAAATACGAGCTCACATACCACGAAATAGCGAAGATTCCGCAAGTTAGCAAAAGCACTATCAGATATTTCCCCCATTGTCGCATACGTGTGTATTATCTCCAGTTTGGCTGTTTCGCCCGTAGACTATTCCATATCGCCTTTAGCAGCCAAAACGGTGCAATGATGCTGTAGACAACCATGTACGAGACAATATGCCAAGAAAACTTTTGTTTGGCAAGTCGGCTGCCGAGAACCATAGCCATGATAAGGAGTGCGTACAAGATAGTTGTCACAAAGACGATAGTACCCGTGTTGATATAAAACCAGTCAAGCGACACGCGAGGCGCACTGATTCCGACCGCGCGCCATTGCACTATTTTCTCGGCAATCCATCCGACAAGGTTATACAGAGCTGCAAAAAAGAGATACACCGCCGCACAGATAGAGATGATGCCCGCAGGAATAGTGAAGAGTGCAAAGTGTCCGTATTCTTTGCGAAAAATCAAATGCTTGTAGTCTAGAGAATTTTGGATAAAGCCGTAAATCCAGCGAGTGCGCTGCTTGTAGAGTTTCTTCACTGTATCGGGAGCAACCGTATACACCTGTGCCGTGTGACAATGCTCTATCTTCATATGCGCTTCCTGCATGCGGTAGGCGATCTCCATATCTTCAGTATTGTGCGCCTTGCGAAATCCCCCGAGTTTCTCAAATACAGTACGACGGAAGATAGAAAATGGTCCTGGGGTCACATGGATTGCGCCAAGCAGCGCCTGCATTTTCTTAAGATAGAGCCCCATGTTGTATTCGACTTTTTGCACCTTTTGCATAAGATTGGTAGGACGATGAATGATCACCGCAGGCGCAACCGCCATCGTATCGGGCTTCTCCTGAAAGACAGAAATGATACGCGCGAGGGCATCGGGGGCGACAAACGAGTCTGCATCAAGACAACCGATAAAGTCTGTACTCGTTTGCGCAATACCAAAATTGACCGCGGTGTGCTTACCGCCGTTTTCTTTGTGAAAAATCTTGATCTGCGAATGTCCCTGATACTGCTGAATTTCTTTCCAGGTGCCGTCAGTCGAACCATCGTCGACAATGATGATTTCGAGCTTGTCTTTTGGATAATCGAGTGCAAGGAGCGACTCCACGGTACCGTGCACCGTCTTCTCTTCGTTCCAACATGGCATGATAATCGCCACCGACGGATATGTAGAAAGTGAATATCCTTTGCGATGAGCGGCAGCAAGCTCCTTCCTTCGCTCAAGCAGTGTCACCAAAAAAAAGACCTGTACATAGACGGCCAAAAAGACAATCGTGTAGGTAATAATCGCCGCAACCGACATAGGCGCTCATCATACCACAAAAAACTCTCTTACGAAAGCCCTTCCCTCTTGGCGAAGGGTGTATACTTTCTGCTATGCAATACACAACACAGACCCCTGAAACGCCAGCGGGAGAGACGCGTTCTTCCGAAAAAAAGTCCAGTATCGGACTGCCTGCAGCCATCGTAACGGCAGCAGCAATTATCGGTGTGGCAATTCTCGTGGCCTTCGGACCAAAGGGCAATTCTCCTGCTGCAGCTCCTTCTGCTGCCACGCCGCAAGGGCAAGAGACGACTAGCGTCCCAGCTGATGTTGCGAAACTTCGTGCAGAAGACCCTGTGAGAGGCAACCCGAGCGCTGATGTGCTAGTGATTGAATACTCAGACAGCGACTGTCCATTTTGTGCGCGTTTCCATGAGACAATGCAGACCACAATGACAAATTATGGCGACAAGGTCGCCTGGGCATACCGCTACTTCCCGCTCGACTCTCTCCACCCCAACGCACGCGCTGAGGCACTCACCCTCGCTTGCGCATACGAGCTCGGTGGCAACAGTGCCTTTTGGCCATACCTCGACCAAATCATGGGGGTCACCCTTAGCCCCAATGAGAAGAGCAACGAAGCCCTCTTTACCTTTGCCGGCCAGCAAGGCATAAACACAGCATCTATGAAGACCTGCGTTGCTCGTGCAAGCACCGACGACCGTGTCCAGAAGGGTGCAGACGAAGCACAGGCTATCGGCGCAAAAGGTACTCCCTTCAGTATCGCCGTCAACCAAAAGACCGGCGAGCAAATAGTCATCCCCGGAGCAGTAGACGCTGCCTATCTGAAGCAAGTGATTGATTCGCTTCTATAAACGAAAACTCGCGATGTAAAAAATCCCTCAGATGAGGGATTTTTTACTGCTTTAATGTTAATCAAAATAATTGCGGAGGCGCTGGATGCGGTCGCTCTGGCGAAGCTTCTCGTGCACCTTGGCTTCGATCTGACGGATACGCTCGCGCGTCACGCCAAATTCCTTGCCCACTTCTTCGAGCGTGTGCTGCACGCCATCAATGAGGCCGTAGCGCATCTCGAGGATACGCTTCTCCTTCGGAGAGAGCTCGTCGAGTACGCTCCTGATAGCGTCGGTAAGCATGCGGCGGCTCGCCTCTTGGTCGGGACGGAGAATCTTTTCATCAGGAATAAACTCGCCAAAAGTTGATTTGTCGTCGTCATCGCCAATCGGCTGCTCGAGTGAGCGCGTCTCTTGGTTGATCTGCTCAATGACATGCACCTTTTCTACTTCAATACCCATTTCGTTGGCGATTTCTTCGGCAAGCGGGTCGCGTCCGAGATCTTGCGCTAAGCGACGCATCACCTGCTTGTACTTGGAGATGGTCTCCACCATATGCACAGGGATACGGATAGTGCGGCTCTGATCGGCAAGTGCACGGGTGATGGACTGACGAATCCACCATGTCGCGTAGGTGGAAAACTTGAAGCCTTTGGTGTGGTCAAACTTTTCCACCGCTTTGAAGAGTCCGATGTTCCCCTCTTGGATAAGGTCGAGGAGCGTCAGATCTGCGGTGCGATTGGCATACTTCTTGGCGATCGAGACCACAAGGCGCAGATTGGAACGAGCGAGGAGATTTTTTGCTTCGTCATCTCCTGCGACGATACGGCGAGCGAGCTCCTTTTCTTGTGCGGCATTGATGAGCGGGTACTGACCAATATCCTTGAGATACATCTGTACAGAGCTGTAGCTGTGGCTATCGCGCGTGTACTTGGACAGATCAGCACTATGATCTATATCAAGAAGGTTGCCGCCCTCGAGCACATCAATCTCAGCGACTGACATACGCTCATACAGCTCATCGAGGAACATGATGTTGTTCTCGATATCAGGAAACGCCTTCAATATTTCATCGTAGGTGATGAAGCCACGCTTCTTGCCCTTTGCGATCAACTCTTCGGACTTGACCTCAAGATCCTTGAGACGCTTCTCCATGTTTGCCTCGCGGCGCGACGAAGAGCCTGCCGGCTTGATCGTAATCGGCTTGGGTTTTGTTTTTGGTTTTTTTGAAGCTTTTGCCGGCGCCTTCTTGGCAACGGACTTCTTCTTTACTGGAGTGCTGCGCTTCTTTGCAGCTGGCTTTTTCTTCGGGGCAACAGTTTTCTTTGCTCCCTTCTTCTTTGGCGCACTAGGGCGCTTCTTCAGTTCCTTCTTCTTTTTTGAATTCTGTGTCTTCTTTGGCATAGCCAATGGGTATGATAATGGACGAAATGACGGTAAAAGTCAATCACGCCTCGGCAGCAGCACGGACAGTATGGAGCTGTGCCAGCGCCCCCAAAAGGCGCGCTGTCTCTTTTTCGTCTTCTGCGCGCTCTGCCTCTCGCAGTGCACGAGAGAGCGCGCTGTGCACTCTCAACAGAAATGCCTCATACGCTTTTTTTCGCAATTCACGCGCAGCGAGTAGTTGCTCCTGTGCCGCGTTGAGCACACTATAGTCCTGCTCAATCAGCGCGAGTGCAAGGTCTCTACGTTCGTCGGCGAGTGTGCGCGGTGATTCAGTAAAAGTATCGAAAGAAAATATATCGCTCTCCTCTGCCCCCTGCTCTGCAACCGCTTCGGGGAAGCGTAGCGCAAATGCCGCATACCGCTCGCTCGGCGAGAGCGCCACGGAGTCTGTCTGATGCTCTTGTGGTGCCTCACTTTGCATCGTGAGTGCTGGTTGCTGCGCGACAAAGAGCTCTAGCTCTTTGATAAGATCGGAGCGCTCCAGTGAGAGCTCTTTTGCGACTGTCTCTACATGGAGCTGCTGCTCTATGGGAGACGGAATACGCGAAATAAATGGGAAGACCTCTGCACGAAGCGCTTGTACAAAAAGGTGCGGCGAGAGCCCTTTGTGGCGTATCGCCTGTGCCTGATAGAGAATGAAATGCGTATTATGTGCGAGCTGCGCCTTCCATTTCTCTCCTCCTTCAGTCAGCAGATACTCTGCAGGATCTACCCCCTCGGGGAGCGACACGACGCGCGGATTCATACTAAGCGAGAGTGCAACGAGTGCTGCGCGCGTGAGTGCCTTTTGCCCCGCCTCATCGCCATCGAACGCAAAGAGGATATTGGGCGAGAGCCGCGAGAGTACGGTCATATTGGTTGCTTCCCCTACCACTGGTTCAGAGATAGCAGTCCCAGAAGTAGCAACCGTATTTTTGAACCCCGACTGATGCGAGAGCAGCAAGTCCATCTGCCCCTCAACGAGAATAGAAAATCCTGCTTTTTTGATAGCCCCCTTTGCCTTGTCGAAGCCGTAGAGCACTTTTGACTTATGAAAAACTTCTGTTTCGGGACTATTGAGATATTTCGGCCCTTCTGGAGCTTCTGGAAAGATACGCCCTGAAAATCCGACCACTCGTCCGCTTGCGTCCGCGAGTGGGAACATAATTCTCCCACGGAAGCGGTCGTACGGACGCTTCTCTTTATCTCCTCCTTCCGGTCGTTTGATAAGCCCTGCACGCTCAGCAATGCGGCGCTCTTTTTCATCTTTGCAGGCGTCGGCGACAAATCGCCACTCATCAGGTGCATAGCCGAGGCGAAACTGCTCAATGGTCTCCCTGGAAAGTCCGCGCTTTTCTAGATACGCAAGCGCTTCGCTATTGCGGCCGAGCTGGAGCTGGTAGCGCGTAGCCGCTGCCTCAAGGCATTCATAGAGTTCACTCGTCTCTTCCCTCCTTTGGTCGCGGCGGGTTAGCTCTACCCCCGCGCGCTGTGCGAGTACCTTGAGCGCGCCGTTGAAATCGAGTCCTTCAAACTCCTGCACAAAAGTGAAGATGTCGCCCTTGGCGCCGCAGCCGAAGCAGTAGTAAAAGCCGCGGTCGGGAGAGACCGAAAAGGACGGTGTGCGCTCATTGTGGAAAGGGCAGCGGGCTTTGTACTGTTTCCCTCCTGGAATAAGTGTGATGTAGGAGCCCAGCACATCTGTGATAGGCAGCCGCTCTTTGATTTGGTCAACAATGGAGTTCATCAGTAAGCTAGATAGTAGAGAATTGCCCGCCGGAAGTCAAAAAGAAGAGAAACCCCCATACAAAAGGTATGGGGGTTAAGGTTGAAAGATTCTCGCGAATTATTGCTCCGCCAAGGCCGTTCGATTGAGTAAAAGCTCAATCAGCGTAATTCAATGTACAATATTGCCTTTTGCGGTTCTCTTTCTGAAACACGAGGAAATATTGATGAACTTGAGAAGAGTATAGCAAATATTCATATTCTTGTCAAGCACCTAAAAATCCCCTGTTCCCAGGGGATTTTTAGGGTTATCGAAAGTAGGTGCGACTATTCGTCGTCGCGCTTGATGTCGTTAACTTTGAGCGCCTTGCGATCGCGGAAGCCGGTACCTGCGGGGATAAGACGTCCGACAGTAACATTTTCCTTCAATCCACGGAGTGTATCCACACCGCCCTTCACTGCGTTTTGGATGAGCACGCGATTGGTGTTTTGGAATGACGCTGCAGAAATCCAGCTCTTTGCATGGAGTGCTGTTTGGGTAATACCGAGAATGATGAGATCTGCCTTTGCCTCGCGAAGCCCCATCTCTTTCATGCGGTTATTTTCTTCGAGGAGCTCGGTGACTTCTACCACATCCCCTGGAGAGAATGAGCTGTCGCCTGCTTCCTTGATTTTGCGGCGAGAGAACATCTGACGGATGATGATTTCGAGGTGCTTGCGAGCGATAGAGGCGCCCTGCAATTCGTACACCTTGTTGATTTCCTTGATGATGTAGTCTTCTGCCATTTCGCGTCCGCCGTATTCGTAGACATCTTTGATGTTTGCCGAACCGTCAGTGAGGAGCTGTCCTTTGACGACCACTTCGCCTACTTTGACGATAGGGATACGACGCACTGGAAGAGCATATTCCATACTGTCTTTCTTGGTTTCTGATTTTTCTGAGAGTACAACAATCGCGCGTTCGCCATTGTCATTTTTAATTTCAGCAACAGTACCGGAATACTTTGCTACCACTGCAGGATTTTTCACCTCACGACATTCAAAGATTTCTTCGACACGAGGAAGACCTTGGGTGATATCCACACCTGCCACGCCACCGGCGTGGAAGGTACGAAGTGTGAGCTGAGTACCCGGCTCACCGATAGCTTGGGCTGCAACGATACCGACAGACTCTCCACGCTCAACGAGACGATTGCGTCCGAGGTCAAGACCGTAACACATGCGACAGATACCGTAGATCGTCTTACAGGTCATTGGAGTACGTACCGCGACTTCGGTCACCCCACTTTTCTCGATAAGCGCAGCATCCTCCTTACTAACGAGATGGCCCTTTTTAAAGAGAAGCACTCCTTTTTCATCAGTTATTTCTTTTGCGAGGACACGACCGCGAATATTTTTTGCAAGCGGGATCTCAAGACCAGAAATATTTTCCCGAGTCATGATTTTCATTGCTTTGGTACCACAATCATCTTCGGTCACCACCAAATCCTGTGCCACATCGACGAGACGACGAGTGAGATAGCCGGCGCGAGCAGTGTTGAGCGCTGTGTCGGCGAGACCCTTACGCGAACCGTGAGTGGTGATGAAGTATTCGATCGGAGAGAGTCCTTCCTTGAACGATGGAATAATTGGGAAGTCGATAGTGCGACCAGTAGTGTTTTGGATGAGTCCTTTCATTCCTACCATCTGCGTCACATTTGAGATAGATCCTCGAGCGCCCGATACAATCATATCGTGCACAGAGCCGTGCTTTTCGAGACTTTCTGGAAGAATCTTTTCAATTTCACTCTTTGCTTTTTCCCAAATAGTGATGACTTTCTGATAGCGCTCTTCTTCTGAGAGAAGACCGTCTTGGAACTGTTCTTTGACTTCTGCTTCCTGTGCGCGATATTTCTGTACGATTTCTTTTTTCTCTTTCGGAACAATCACGTTGTCGATACCCCACGTTGTTCCAGAAATAGTCGCGTACTTATACCCAAACGATTTCATGCGATCGAGGATCGGCGCAACACGATCAACGCCATACTTCACAATGAGGTTATCTACAATGACTACCATCTTTTTCGAAGTGATTTCTTCGTTGATATACGGAAAATCGCTTGGCATGATCGCATTGAAAAGGAGTCGTCCAACAGTTGTTTCAAACGGCTTCTTTTCGAAGTATGCATACTTTTCACTCTCAGTACCCAATACAGAAATCTTTGCGCGATAAGATACTGCACCGAAGTCAGTCGCAGTGATCGCTTCGTTGGGACTTGCAAAATACATTCCCTCTCCTTTTTCTCCTTCAATCTGTGAAGTCATCCAGTAGCAACCGAGGACGATATCCAACATTTTTGATGAAACAATCGGATCACCATTTTGAGGCTTCAAGATATTTTTATCAGCAGAGATGAGTGTTGCCGCTTCTGCCTGTGCCGTATCAGAGAGCGGAACATAGACTCCCATCTGGTCACCGTCGAAGTCAGCATTAAACGCAGGGCAGACGAGTGGGTGTACCTGAATCGCATTTCCTTCAATGAGGACTGGCATGAATCCCTGAATACCGAGTCGGTGAAGTGTTGGTGCGCGGTTGAGAAGCACATACTTGCCTTTGATCACTTCTTCGAGAATTGCCCAGACTTCTGGGATGCCGTCTTCGATGAGTTTATTTGCACCACGGATGTTGTACGCGAGCTCACGCTCGATGACCTTTGAGATAACAAACGGACGAAAGAGTTCGAGAGCCATATGCTTGGGAAGCCCACACTGATTGAGACGGAGGTTTGGACCGACAACAATCACGGAACGACCAGAGTAGTCGACACGTTTACCAAGGAGGTTTTGACGGAAGAGACCCTGTTTACTCTTAAGGCTGTCAGAGAGACTCTTGAGTGCGCGGCGCTGTGCCGAAGACATCGCTGGAGCGTCTTGCCCTGCTGCAGAGTTGTCGATGAGTGCATCGACTGCTTCCTGTAGAATACGCTTCTCATTGCGAAGAATCACATCAGGGGCGCCAATTTCTTTGAGCTTCTTGAGACGATTATTGCGGTTTATGACGCGACGATAGAGGTCGTTGACATCTGATGTTGCATGACGACCGCCTTCGAGCGCCACCATCGGACGCAGTCCCGGAGGAATCACAGGAACAGCTGTCAGGAGCATCCATTCTGGACGAATATTTGCGTAGAGCATCGAACGGATAAGCGATAGGCGTTTTTGGAGCTTTTCGCGATCTGCGGCACCTGCTTTTTCAAGTGCTTTTTCTGTAGCATCTTTGAGTGCTTCAAGATTCATATTCTTGAAGAGGCTGTAGATTGCTTCTGCGCCGATATTTGCTTCAAATGCGCTTCCATATTTAAGCGAATAGTGATGATATGCAATTTCAGTCAATACTTTTCCGATGTGAATCTCTGCAATTTCTTTTTTGGTATTGGACAGAAGTGTGCGGAGTTTTTCGCGAGTATCTTCATCAGCAGCATTTTTGAGTTTGTTTTTAAACTCCACATCAAGCTCAGCAATAATGCGAGTCTTTTCTTCTTCGTGCACTGCAGTAATGATATACCCAGCGAAGTACACTACCTTCTCGAGATCAGTAAGAGAAATACCGAGAAGAGTCGACATGCGGCTCGGTACGCTACGGAGGAACCAGATGTGTGCGACAGGAGACGCGAGCTCGATATGTCCCATGCGCTCACGACGAACGATTGCTTTGGTGACTTCTACGCCACACTTTTCACAGGTGATGCCTGCGTAGCGAATGCGCTTGTATTTCCCACAGTAGCATTCGTAGTCTTTTTCAGGACCGAAGATGCGCTCGTCAAAGAGACCGCCGCGCTCAGAGCGGCCGGTACGGTAGTTGATAGTTTCCGGCTTGGTGACTTCTCCATAGCTCCACTCGCGAATGCGATCGGGGCTTGCGAGTTTGAGTGTGATGGAATCAAAATTGGTAGTGTCGAGTGTTTTCATAAGAATAGATAATGAATGATGAGTAGTGAGAGATGTTTATGCTTCAATTTGCTCTGCGGCAGCTTCGACCTCTGTGCGCTGCAAGTCTACATCGAGCGCCAATCCACGGAGATAATTCAACATGACCGAAAACGATGCCGGAATATTTGGATCGCGAATCGGTTCGCTCTTGATAATAGAATCAAAGGTTGCTGCACGTCCGAGAATATCGTCAGACTTAATCGTGAGCATTTCGCGAAGGATGTGCGATGCACCGTATCCTTCGAGCGCCCACACCTCCATTTCTCCGAAGCGCTGACCCCCACCTTGAGCCTTTCCTCCCAACGGCTGCTGGGTGATAAGACTGTAGGGACCAATTGAGCGCATGTGGATCTTGTCCTCTACCATGTGGTGCAGTTTCAAGATATACATGTACCCCACTGCAATGTCTTGTTCGAACTTCTCTCCTGTGCGCCCATCAAAGAGCGGTACACGACCAGTCTCTGGGAAGCCTGCCTTTGCAAGCTCTTCCTTGATCTCAGCATCGGTTGCACCACTAAACGGCGGCACAATTGCTTGGTAACCTAGCTCGTTTGCAGCGAGTCCAAGATGGAGCTCCAAAATTTGTCCGAGATTCATACGACTTGGAACACCAAGCGGCGTAAGTACCACATCTACTGCCGTGCCATCTGCCATGTACGGCATATCTTCTTCGGGAAGCACCACTGAAATGACACCTTTATTTCCATGACGTCCCGCTAGCTTGTCTCCGACGGAGATGTTGCGCAGCTGTGCCACTTCGACCACAACCTTCTTGATAACGCCACTTTCGAGATTGTGTCCCTGGTCACGAGAAAACACCTTGACGCGAATGATGCGACCGCGCTTGCCATGATCCATCTTGAGTGAAGTATCTTTTACATCACGTGCCTTTTCAGCAAAGATAGAACGCAGGAGGCGCTCTTCTGGGGTGAGCTCCGTCTCACCCTTTGGCGTAATCTTGCCCACAAGGATGTCGCCCTCTTTCACCTCAGCGCCGACGCGGATGATACCGTCTTCATCAAGATCTTTGAGCCGTGCTTCACCAACATTAGGGATATCACGAGTAGTCACCTCCGCACCAAGCTTGGTGTCGCGCACAACACAAGTGAATTCTGCAATATAAATGGAGGTAAACTTGGAATCTTTGATAAGGCGCTCTGAGAGAATGATCGCGTCTTCGAAGTTTGCCCCGCTCCAGGACATAAATGCAACGCGCATGTTTTGTCCCAGTGCGATTTGTCCATTGTCGGTAGTCGAAGTGTCTCCGAGAAGTTCTCCTTTCTTCACTTTTTGTCCGACTGATACGACTGGCCGTTGGTGGAATGAATTGAATTGGTTGGTGCGCTGGAAAGTAACAAGAGGATAGGTATGCTCCTTGCCGCTTTTGTCTCCCTTTACCTTAATCTTTGCCGCATCAACATAGGTTACTTCTCCTGCTTCGTCGGCGAGAATGAGGCGCCCTGAATACGGTGCTGCTACCTCTTCGATACCGGTCGCCACGAGCGGAGCTTCTGGACGAATGACTGGTACTGCTTGCTTTTGCATGTTACTTCCCATGAGCGCACGGTTTGCGTCGTTGTGCTCAAGAAACGGTACCATCGAAGTCGCAAGTGAAAACGCCTGGTTAGGAGCCACATCAATAAGCTCAACTTCCTTTTTCGGAACAATACCAGGACTGGTCTTGATACGTGCCTCTACCTGCGCTGGCAGATTCCCATCCTTATCATACGCAGTGCTTGCGTGCGCAATGACTTTCTGCGCTTCTTCTGCAGCATTGAGATAAACGATTTCTCCAGTGAGTTTGCCATTTGCCACCTTCATGTATGGCGTCTCGATGATACCAAAATCATTGATGCGCGCGTAGATAGACATGCGCAAGATGAGTCCAATGTTTGGACCTTCTGGTGTATGAATCGGGCAGACACGACCGTAATGACTTGGGTGCACGTCGCGCACTTCGAGTGTTGCGCGTTCGCGGGACAATCCTCCTGGACCAAGCGCAGAGAGCGTGCGGAGTTCTTCAAGCTCGGCAAGAAGATTTTCTTGGTTCATAAACTGAGAGAGCTGGTTGGTCGTAAAGAATTCCTTGATGCGTGCCTGCAACGGACGCTGGTTGACCACCTGTATTGGGAGTGCTCCTGCAGCGTCGATAGTAGACATGCGATCCTGCACATTGCGTTTGATTTGAGTGAGTCCGACGTACACCTTTTGCTGAAGCATTTCTCCAACAAAACGCACGCGGCGACTGGAGAGGTCGTCGATATCATCTCCGCGCGAGCCGGGAGTGTGGTTGAGCGTGAGTACCTGCGCGACGATAATAGCAATGTCGGCAGCAGAGAGCGTCTTGCGCTCCATCTCTTTGTCGCTCATATCGAGCGAGAAGCGGCGGTTGAAGCGGAAGCGGCCGACCGCAGAGAGGTCGTAGCGCTCTTCACCGAAAAGGTTTTGGACAAATTCGCGTGCGTTTTCTGCGGTCGCGAGGTCGCCATCGCGGAGCTTGCGGTAGATTTCGACAAAGGCATCATCCTGCGTCTTGGACGGGTCCTTTTCGATGCAGTGCGCGATTGCCTTTTCGAGCTGCTCGCCCTTGAAGTGCTTTTTGATGTCCTCATCACTAGTGAGGCCGAGCGCCCGCAGAAGCGTCGTCACAGGGAACTTGCGCTTCTTGTCGATGCGCACCTGTACCGTACCGTCTGCTTCTGACGCTATCTCGATCCATACCCCGCGGTTGGGGATAATCTTTGCTCCAAAGTAGCGCTTGCCTTTGATATCAAGTTCGGTGAAAAAGACACCCGATGAACGGGAGAGCTGCGGGATGATAGAGCGCTCCACACCGTTGATGATGAAGGTGCCGTGACTCGTCATGACCGGGATATCCGTCATGAAAATCTCCTGCTCCTTTTCAGAGCCGTTTTGCTTGTTGGTGAGCTTCACGCGCGCCTTGAGCTGCACTTCGAGAGAAAGCTTGTTTTCTTTGGCGTAGTGTTCGTCGATTTTGGGTTGTGTGAGATGGAACGAGACGAAATCGAGTTGAAATTTCTTGCCTGAATAATCGTAGATAGGGGTAAACTCCTTGAATGCCTCCTTGAGTCCTTTTTCGATAAACCAGTTAAATGAGTCGAGCTGGTGCTGGATAAGATTAGGAAATTCTACCAGTGGTTTCTTGTACTTAGAAAAATACTTTTTCGGACGCGCTGTAGTCGCCGAATGGTCTTTGGTCTTCGCCATGGGTATGATAATACAAACAGAAAAAAGGCACTTCGCTGTGCGCAAAATTGCCTCGACTTATAAATGCTCCCTCAATTTGCTGTCTCTCTTGCCGCAACTCTGCCGTTGAACTGTAGGGACTAGCAGTATAACCTCTCTAATAAATAGAGTCAACAGGCTCGCCGTTTGAGACGTTGTCAGCTGGGACTCTTGTTGGAAATTTAGACAGGAGGCTGATCCTCAATAGTAGTCTCCAGGACTGCGCCGTCAGTGCTTCCTGACGGCGCCTGCTCAATCTCCTCAAACTCCTCTGAAGGCGTCTCAACATCTACATCTACATCACTGGGTACCTCTTCTGGTTCTGATGTCGATTCTGGTTGTGACGGCGTCTCAACATCTACATCTACATCACTGGGTATTTCCTCTGATTCTGGTGTAACAGGACTTGATTGTGTTCCTGCTGCATTGAGAATATCCTTGATCTGGGATTCTGTAAGACAAGTACTACCGATACAAAGCGTACCGGTCTGCACAGTATCTGTCTCTACTCTGCCAATGCGAGCAATACCTTCTGCAATACCCTTCAAGAAATCTGAAATACGAACAGCAAGAGTGGCATCTTCGAATGTAGGAAGTGGCGCGACCTTGAGATTTATCTCCTGTATTGCCTTTGTAAGGATAGGAGTCATGCCAGCGTAGTTAACGGAGAGGTAACCATTGTGGTCGGTGGAGACAAGCTGTGGGAAATGCTGTTGTAAGTCTTGAGCAAGGAAACCAATGTTTTTTGTTCCTTCTGGGGCAATGTTCCAATTGTAGGTGATGGTACGTACCTGAGAGAGAGTGTCTAATACTGAAGAGAGGTCTTCGATGTTTGTTTTGAGTCGTTCATCTGACGAACAGCTGATACCTGCCCCTGTCCCTGTGTTCACCGTACAGGTGGTAAATCCGCTTCCATTGATGACGAGGTCGTTGATGGGGTATGAGGAAGAGCCGATCATCATTTGGTTGGAAGCAGTGTTGGTAGCTCCCTGGCCGAGGGCGATGGAGTTGGTAGTACCATCATTGTGCGTATCTTTTCCTATAGCAATAGAAGCAGTTCCTCCAGCATACGATCCTGCGCCGTTACCGATAAATATAGAGTCCGTAGAGTAGTTCAGCCCTCCAAGTAATCCTGCATTTATATCAGAATCAGAACCAGCGTTTCTCCCGATGACAACGTTTCCACCACCACTGAAAACCATCCCCCCATCTAGAACAGTTCCTGCCCTCTCTCCGATGTATACATCCGATTCACCGCTAAAAGAAGCGGCTCCATTCCAAACGAAATAACCCATATAAATGGAGTTTTGACCCATGGTAGAATAATTACCCGTACTAGCGAAACCCAAACTTATTACACCTGCCGTGTTTGGATCGATCGTCCCTACTCCAGAAGAATATAACCCATCAGTTGTAGAACTCACAGCAATAGAACTATTGCTGATTTCTAAATTACCAAATCCATACTCAGTAAGCGTAATACCTGCTCCTGCGATAAGATTGAGCACTGTCTGACTTGAATTGGGAGAATAATTGTGCTGTAAAGAGATTCCTCCACCGTCTAATTGATAACTCACACCTCCTAGTCTTGTATAAAGATGATCTGAAGCTATCCATAAATCACCGTTGTTTGGTGAGGTTGGAGCAGTAGTAGAAACAATACGAAAAGGAGCTTGTGAAGTAGTGCCCGTGGTGTTAAGAGTAGCGGTTAGTGATGCAGGAAGGACACCGATACCAATTTTCCCAGCACTCATTGTGGTTTTAATAGGAGGAGTAAAAGGATTAAATGTTCCTACATCAGCATTTGTTCCTGTACCGAAAAGAACGCCGCCAATATTTATTGCGTTTGCTGTACTATCTGGAAGTGAAATATTGGTACCAATAATGATATTATTGCTTCCGATACCAGCGCCGAGAGCATCAAAGTAACTCCCAGCATTGTTTCCTACACGTTCTCCAATAAGTATAGATTGGGAGGCATTACTGGCGTAAGAGCCAGAGTATCTTCCAATAAAAGTAGAATATTGAGCATTTACTGCTAAAAAGCCAGCATAATAACCAAAGAAATTGGAGGCTGAAGCATTGGTTGCTCCAGCACCAGCAGAAGTTCCAATGAACTGTGCCCTTCCGGCATTTGTGGCGCTTTGACCTGCTTCTGTTCCTAAAAAGACTGATCCAGGAGTTGATACTCCATTGGACCCTGCATATCTACCAATCATCACAGAAGGTAAAGACCATGATATAGAAGAAACATTCTGTCCTGCAGATTCACCTAAAAAAACTGAACCCTCAGCATAGGTTGCTCCAACACCAGCATTTTTTCCGAGGATAACATTATTTGCATTAGAATATTCACTTCCTTGACCTGCACCAGTTGCTTCAGAGTACAATGTCCCATAGGCATTTACACTAATCGGTGAACTTACAATACTAATATCTCCACTACCGAGAAGAGATGTGCCGTTGATGGTCTTGATATTTGTTCCTGAGACAAGAGCAGCCTGTTTGTCATCTAAAAGATTACTAAGATCAGTTTGGTCAGTGAGAGTACCGGTGAGTGTTCCCCATGATGCGTTAGGAGTATAGACATAGCAATTGGAATCGCTAGGAAGACATGTGGGGTCTTGGATGTTGTCTGCTGGAGTGAAAGGAGAAGGTGGGTTGTCGGCATAAGCAGAGATGCTATAAGCAAGAAACAATCCGATAACTACCGAAAGAGGAATGTATATGAATGAATGAGTCTTTCTTCTCATAACAGACATTATAGAGGTTAGTAAAAAATTATACAATTAGTTTTCAACAGATTGTGGCTTTTTCTCTGATTTCTTTTGTTGCGAAGCGCGCCAAAGCTCTATCTGTTTGTGATTACCGCCAATGAGTATCTCAGGAACGTTGTACTTTTTCTTTTTGTAGACGAGTACTTCTGGTCGAGTATAGACAT
Source organism: Candidatus Nomurabacteria bacterium (assembly GCA_020845875.1). Taxonomy (GTDB): domain Bacteria; phylum Patescibacteriota; class Minisyncoccia; order Phycocordibacterales; family UBA9973; genus UBA4124. The sequence goes on along the minus strand of JADLEY010000009.1, from coordinate 20,724 downwards.
GTGGACTTGCTGTGCGCGTTTCTTCAAGACTTTCACTTTTACCAAGTACTCCTGGAATCTGCCGCACGATTGCATCGGTCATAACGAGCGCGGGCAACTCTCCACCAGTGAGAACGAAGCTTCCAATGCTGTATTCTGATGTCTTCAGAATCTTGCGTACGCGGTCATCTACCCCTTCGTATCTGCCACAGATAAACACCACGTCATCATACCTCTTGGCGAATTGCTTGGCGAGAGCATTGGTAAAAAGTATACCGCTTGGCGAGAGCATTACTACCTTTTGCCGTTTCCTTTTCTGCAAATTGAGTTTGAGTGAATCGTACGCGGTAAGTATCGGTTGCGCCGTCATCACCATCCCTGGACCACCACCATACGGACGGTCGTCGGTCTTTTTGTGTTTGTCCTTGGTATAGTCGCGAATATTGCGCACAACAAACTTTGCGAGCCTCTTGTCACTGGCTCGTGCCAGCATTGCCTCAGAGAGATAGCTCTCGACGATCTCCGGAAAAATGGTGAGAAAATGAAATCGCATCGTGTTAGAGTCCCTTTAGATCTGCCATTGCATCATCGAGATCAGCAGCGTGGATAGTGGAGAGACCGCCTTCGGGTTCGTTGATTTTGAGATTGACGCGGGCGTTGTGCTTCATCCCTACCACACGAAGGAGTGTACGAATGGCCTTGGCAGTGTTGCCAGAGCGTCCGATAATCTTACCCATATCAGAAGGCGCAACTGAGAGTGTAAGGAGTACTCCCATCTCATCTACCTTGCGGTCGATTGCTACATCTTGTGGATTGTCGACGAGCGCTTTTATCAGCATTTCTAGAAATTCTTTGTCTGTCATAATGAATACAGTATAACAAATAGCTCCATGCGGAGCTATTTGTTATTTCTTCTTGATTTCTTTGCGCTTCACAGTCGGCAACTTTTTGGAGAGAACGTTGCGCTTCTTTCCTTCGATGATCCCCGCAGAGACGAGCATATTGTAGACAGTATCAGATGGCTGTGCTCCGACGCTGAGCCAGTGCGAGATACGCTCTTTCTTGAACTCTATTTTGTCTTCCTTGAGAGTGTAAAAGCCGAGTACTTCCTTGAATTTACCACTTTTTGCTGCGTTTTTAGAATCAGTCAAGACGACGCGAAATGCGACCTCGTTTTTCCGTCCTATTCGCTGGAGTCTGATAGACAACATGTGCAACAGATAATAGCAGAAATAAAAAAAGCGTCAACGGACGCTTTGGGTTCGTGATTCTTTGAGAGCAAGGAGCGCTCCAACAAGGAGAAGTCCCGATGCGACACAAAAGAGTACATACGGGTGAGGGAAGGTCGGCTGCAAAAAGGCAATAATTGAAAGAATAAAGAAAGTGAGGCTACAAACAAAGCAGCAATCAATCCAGTAGGGAATGTTCATTAATATATGATTTTATGGTTTATCCTATTATATCGCATTTTTATTATAAGTCAATCTGTGTTATAATATTCGCCATTATGACACCGCTTGCTGCCGGCGCTTCGTTTGAAGGAGTAATTAGTATCTCCCCCAAAGGTATCGGCTATATCAAACTCCGTGATTTTGATATCACCGTCGAAGTTCCGCGCGAGGCACTCAACCGCGCCTTTCATCACGACATAGTGAAGGGAGAAATCACGAGTACTCCTGCTGGAGAAAATCCGCGTGGCAAAGTCACTGATATCACTCGCCGTTCAAAAATTGGCTACGCCGGGACGCTTACCTTTGAGCGTGGCGCACACTGTATCACTACAACCGATGGCAGAATGTACACATCCATCATTATCCCCGATAGCAAACTTTCAGGGGCAAAAGTGGGAAATAAAGTCTTTTGTACTATTACCAACTGGCAAGACCCAATGAAGGAGCCTACAGGAGAAGTCGTACGTGTGCTCGGCACTCCATTTGAAAACAATGCAGAAATGGTAGCACTTGCACTTGAAAAAGGCTTCGACGACCAATACTCTACTGAAGTACTCGACGAGGCGGCACGCATCAAAGCGGCTGGTATATCAGAGGAACAAAAGGCTGGTCGTCGCGATTTCAGACAGATAGCCACCTTCACCATCGACCCTGAGGACGCCAAAGATTTTGATGATGCTATTTCGGTACAATTCCTCAAAGATAATATAGTCGAGATAGGTGTCCATATTGCGGATGTTTCTCATTATGTCACTCCCGGAAGTGCCATCGACAAAGAGGCGTACCGGCGAGCGACGAGCGTGTACCTCGTAGACCGTACTATCCCTATGCTCCCTGAAGTCTTATCCAATGATCTCTGCTCGCTCAACCCAGACGTTGATCGTCTCACTTTTTCTGCAGTCTTCACCTTTTCTCCTGACAAACAAATTGTAGATGAATGGTACGGAAAGACGGTCATTCACTCCCACCAGCGCTTCACGTACGAAAATGCGCAACAGATTCTCGATACAAAAGATGGTCCTTTCCTTCGAGAGCTTCAATATGCACTCGACATTTCCCGTTCGCTTGAAAAGAAACGTTTTGAAGAAGGTGCTATCTCTATGGAAACCGAAGAAGTGAAATTCCGTCTTGATGAAAATGGTCACCCCACTGGCGTGTATATAAAGGAACGCGGCGAGACTCATCATATGATCGAAGAGTTAATGCTACTCGCCAACCGTAAGGTCGCAGAATACATCGCTACTCACGATGCTCATGGCGAAGAAATATTTGTCTTCCGTGTCCACGACGCTCCCGACCCTGAACGAGTAGAAAATTTGCAGCGCTTCCTATGTCAGCTTGGCCACAAGGTGACGACTGACGAAAATGGTGTCATTCCTTCCAAACAGCTCAACGAACTCGTTCTCTCGCTCGAAGGCAAGCCTGAGAGAGAGACCGTGCAAACGGCCATCATCCGTTCGATGGCAAAGGCGATCTATTCAACAAAAAATATCGGCCACTACGGACTTGCTTTCCGTTACTATACCCATTTCACCTCACCGATCCGTCGTTATCCAGATCTTGTCGTCCATCGTCTCCTCTTCTCTTATCTCCATGATCAAATTATCCCCAAAGAACTCTGGCATCGCTATGAGGACATCTCTACCCATTCGTCACAGCGCGAAAAAGAGGCAGCAGATGCCGAGCGTGCTTCTATCAAGTATAAACAGGTAGAATACATGAGCGATCGTGTTGGCAAAGTATTTGATGGTGTTGTCAGTGGTATCTCTCCCAATGGACTTTTTGTTGAAGAAAAAGAATCCCGCTGCGAGGGTATGGTACGCCTACGCGACATCGGAAACGATTTCTATGAATATGATGAAAAATCACTCACCATCAGAGGTCGACGCACGCGCAAAGAGTTTCGTATTGGTAGCCCTGTGACATTCAAAGTGACCGCTACTGACATGGCAAAACGCTTGATTGATTACGTGCTTGTGTAGTGCATCGTACACTGCTATACTAGCTTCGTTTCTCCTATTTATGACTGCAGCACTGCATAGCATCCAGATTATCTCCGCAATTCTCGTCATTGCCCTTGTTCTCCTTCAGCGAAGTACAGGAGACATGGGCGGTAGCTCTTTCGGAGAGACCTCTTTCTTCCAGACACGACGCGGAAGCGAACGCTTCTTTTTTGTGCTCATGATTGCTGCTGCGGCCATCTTTGCTTTTGCCTCGCTTGCTGTTCTCTTTGCTGGACGATAGGGCAACAGAAAGAAACATAGTACTCTCTTTGTGTTATGTCGTCATTTTTTTCTTTTTTCTTCACCCATTCTCCTTTTTCTTCTACCAGGCCAACACTTCTCTCTGGTCCGTTGACGCGTGCAAAAGCGCTTCTGTACGCATCTATTACACTCTTCTTCGCCTCACTCTACGTGCTCCTCATCACCCTCAATGCAACGACACTTGTCACTGTTCCCTTCCGTGGAGGGACTCTCCGACAGGGTATCATTGGAGCGCCGCGCTTTATCAACCCTGTACTCGCCCAAACTGACAACGAACGGAGTATCTCTGCACTTGTTTTTGCCGGACTTATGAAAGAGCTTCCTGACGGAACCCCCCTTCCCGACCTCGCACAATCTTATGAAGTATCTGCCGACGAACGCACTTACACTTTCATACTCAAAGACAACATCACCTTTCAGAATCACACTCCTCTTACCTCTCACGACATCCTTTTTACTTTAGAAAAACTGCGAAGTGCCTCCATCAACCCTGCTGGTGCATCGTATTGGCAACAACTCCTCGTATCATCCCCTGATGAACAAACTATTATCTTTACTCTCCCTGCACCCGATAGTACTTTTCTCTCTCGTGCATCATTTGGCATCCTACCGCACGCGCAATGGGAAAGCGTGCCTGATGAAGCATTTACCGACACCGCTCGCACTGCTCATCCGATTGGCGCAGGAGCATTTATTGTCTCTCGAATTCATTTTGACAAAACCACAGGCTCGCCAAACATCATACGACTTTCCAAAAATAAGCGTACTAGAGGAGAAGTACCTCTTCTTTCTCATCTTGTTATTACCACTTATGCCAATCAGACAGCTCTCACAGAAGCGCTCGAAAATAAGACAATCGATATGACTGCAGATATTTCTGCCGAAACTTTCGAACGCTGGGATATACCTAAAACACTTCAGGTCCGCACAATACCTACAGGAAGAGCTGTAGTACTCTATCGCCTCTCAAACGAGCCACTCTTTTCATCAGGACTTTCAACCGTCATCACTCAGTATCTGTTTGACAAACAATCCTCACCTGCTACCATAGAAGACGGTTACGACACTTCTTCCGTGCAAGCCACTGTTGATGAACAGCAGACGGCAAAGCGCGAGGCACTCTTGCAGACGCTTGCTGGACAAGGATACCGGATAGATGACGGTATTCTCAAAAAAGGTTCTGTCCCGCTTTCGATTGCGATTGCTACCGTGAATAGCACTCCAGAGCTTATTGCTGCAGCGCGGCAGCTCTCTCAGGAGCTCGCTACGATAGGTATTGTCAGTGAAGTGCAGGTCTTTGACCTTGGCACCTTCCAAGAGAAGCTCGAAGAACGATCGTTCCCCTTCGTCCTTGTTTCAGAAAAGAGCATGTCGCTTCCGAGCGGATATAGCAAAGCTGTAGCAGTGTACGAGCAAATGCAGAATATTGTTGCTCGCCCATTTGTTGGAGGTATCACTACTGACAGTCTCCGCTCTGTGCGACTTGTTTCTGCATCAGCCGATACATGGCATGTCGCTACTGATCGAATCTGGAAATGGTTCATAAAAAAATAATTTCTTTTCTCACATGAATACCCCCGTCCACCAACACAAACCGAACACTTCGCATCAGATGCATGCACCTCGTACCGCTCCTAAGAAGCGTTTTGGAGCGCGCCGCCCTTTTGAACGCAATCGCCGTCCCACTCGTCCTCCGACAGATCTTGCCCCCTCTGCAGAATCTATGATCCCCAAGACAGCGCACATTCCTGCACCAGAAGCAGGAGTGGTACGGATTATCCCTCTCGGCGGCGTCGAAGAAATCGGCAAGAACATGACCGCTATCGAAATCGGAAACGATATCATTGTTATCGATGCAGGCATGCACTTCGCCACCGGTGAAACTCCTGGTATCGATTACGTCATCCCCAATACCCGCTACCTCGAAGAGCGCAAAGATAAAATCCGGGCACTTATCATCACACACGGACACCTCGATCACATCGGCGGCGTCCCGCTCGTACTCTCGCGCATCGGCAATCCGCCAGTGTATTCGCGCAATCTCACCGTCCTTCTTATGAAGAAGCGGCAGAGCGAGTTTCCACACCTCCCTGCGATGAATATCAATATCGTCGAAAAGGATGATGTAGTAACACTCGGTGCTATCAAAGTGCGCTTCTGGGGTGTGACGCACACGATCCCTGACTCCATGGGGGTCATTATCGAGACACCTCACGGACTTATCGTAAATCCAGGAGACTACAAGCTCGACCAGATCGACGGTATCGTGACAGCGAGCGAAGAAGCAGAGTACAAGCAGTTTGACAATGCAAACGTACTACTCCTGATGACCGACTCGACAAACATCGAAAACGAAGGATTTGCATTGCCAGAAGTCAAAGTGCATCAGGGACTCGAAAACATCCTACGCCGCGAGAAAAATAACCGCATCTTTATGGCAGCATTTGCCTCTCACATCACTCGCCTCATTCGGGTCGTACAGATTGCAGAAGAGCTGGGCAAGAAAATCGTGCTCGAAGGACGCAGTATGAAGACCAACGTCGAAATCGCGATACAGGCAGGACTCCTGAAACCAAAGAAAGATACTATTATCTCAGTAGATGAAATAGAAAACTATCCACCCAGTCGGATCCTCGTCCTTATTACCGGCGCACAGGGAGAAGAATTTGGCGGTCTCAATCGTCTCGCACAAAAGACTAACAAAAAACTCTCTCTCAAAAAGGGCGATCGCATCATTCTCTCTGCGTCAGTCATTCCAGGAAACGAGCGCGCGGTGCAGTCCATGAAAGACGGCCTCTCTCGTCAGGGAGTGAAGATTATTTCCTATCGTACTCCTGGAGAAGAGTACGTACACGCGACAGGTCACGGCAACAAAGAGGATATCAAGTGGCTCCACCGCAAAATGAATGAGAAATTCTTTATCCCGATTCACGGACACCACTACCACCTCGAATTGCACAAAGAGCTCGCGATGGAAATAGGTATGCCAGAAGATCATATCGTTGTCCCTGACAACGGCTCGATTATTGAGATCTCCGCTGATGGTCAGAAAATCTCTGTCCGCAAGGATAAAGCGCCGGCAAGTCCGATGATTGTAGACGGCTTTTCGGTCGGCGACGAACAAAACGTTGTGCTTCGCGACCGGCAACTTCTGGCAGAAGATGGCATGTTTATCATCATGGCAGTCCTCGATACGCGCAACAACTCACTCAAAAAGAGCCCTGATATCATCTCGCGAGGATTCGTTTATCTGAAAGAAAATCAGGAACTTCTGCGTCAGACACGTATCCTTGTGAAGCGGACCATTGAGCAGGCGGCATCGCGCCAGCCACTCAATGGTGACGCTCTTAAAAACGATCTCGCAGAGACGGTGGCGAAGTTTCTCCTCCAGAAGACTGCGAAACGACCACTGGTTATTCCTGTCATTCTCACTATTTAGTACTCTCCTGCTATACTGAGGATGTCGTATGAGAACACTCCGCCCTATCTTCCTCGCTGCATTCTTTTTCTCGCTTCACATAGCAATTGTCTCCTATATCAATTCGAGCATGCTAGGAAGTGTTCTGCAGCCCAAGGCTGTTAGTTTTGTCTTTGCGCTCGGATCTCTCTTGTCGATACTCCTCATACATCGTTCGGGAGTATTTATTCGCCGCTTTGGAAATTTCCGTTCTATTCTCACTCTCTTCGGACTTTCTGCATTGCTCCTGTGCGGTATCGGTGTGTCCAATGGACACTGGACCAGCATTCTTCTCTTCATCCCCTACTTCGCGCTCAACTCACTCGTCTACTACAGCTTTGATGTATTTATCGAGCACCTTGCCGGACAAAAAAAAGTAGGAAATACACGTGGACTTTTTCTCACACTCAACAATCTCGCTTGGGTTGGCATGCCAGTACTCGCTGGTGCACTTGAAGGACACTATGGATTTGGGATTGTGTATTTCTTCGCCGCCTGTGCAGTAGTGTCGGCATTTTTGATAATTGCTATTGGCGAGCGCGGGTATCGCGACGCACCCTATACTCAGATTTCTTTTTCTCACCTTTTTTTACGATTGCGAAAACGTGACAATGTTCGACATGCTATTATCATCAACTTCTTCCTGCAGCTCTTTTATGTATGGATGGTAATCTATTCACCGCTCTATCTCACCCGTGTTCTTGGATTTTCTTGGGAAGCAGTTGGTGGTATCTTTTCGGTGATGCTTATCCCATTTGTCCTCCTCCAGTACCCTGCAGGGCGAGCAGCAGATCGCTTCTCTAACGAACGTATCCTTATTGCAGGAGGATTTCTTACTGCCGGTGTCGCCACGCTCATTTTTTCACTGACAGGAGAAATAGGCGCGGTCGCTGTAGCTCTCATTCTTTTCCTCACTCGCGTCGGTGCGAGTATTATCGAGGTCGCCAATGAAAGTTATTTTTTCAAAACAGTCGAAGACGATGATACGCCGACAATTGCCCTTTTCCGCAACATGGTTCCTCTGGCATACCTTGTCGGCCCAATGCTTGGAATTATTCTCCTCGGGTGGAATATGTACGCAACACTCTTTTTTATCCTTGGCATCATCATGCTAGGAATGTCACTTTTTACGATTATCTACAGCAAAGAATCTGCTACTTCTGCTCCGATTGATCTTGACCCGGTAGAAGATATTGCTCTTGTCGACAACGAATAATCATAGCATCTCTTATCAATGTCTGAAGCGCTTCTGTTATGCGTTCTGACGAGAATCCCGTCTTTTTTATCAATGATGCAGCCGAGTGACTACGTTGAACGAGTGCTTTGAGAATTGCTCCGCGCACTTCTCGACGTGACCCTTGCAGAGGTGATTGTTTTTTATACTGGAAACTTTTGCGATGCACTCGAGAACCTCTCTCTTTAAGAAACACACCATAGTCCATGAGTGCTGCATACCATGCGGCAGGATGCTTTTTATCGAGAGTAATCTCGATAAGTGGAAAGATATCTTTATCAGAGACAATCTGCTTGTGCGTAAAAAAGTGATGAATAAATACGGTGCGTATATTTGTTTCGATAAACACTGTCGGTTGTTCGTAAGCAAATGCAGCAACCGCGCGCGCCGTGTACGGACCGACTCCTGGGAGCGCCTCGAGTCCTTCTACTGTGCGAGGCATACTCCCATGGTATTTTTGTACGATTTCCCGCGCCGCTTCATGAAGAAACTTCGCACGACGGTTGTAACCTAGACCACTCCACACCGCGAGCACCGATGAAAGTGGTGCTGCAGCGAGCCGAGCAAGTGTCGGAAATTGTCGGAGAAACAACTGATATTTCTCCTCAACTCGCGACACTTGCGTCTGTTGTAGCATTATTTCAGACACGAGAACTCGGTACGAGTTTGTCGTCTGCCGCCATGGAAGATCGTGTCTGCCAGCACGACGATAATGCTGCATGACGGAGCGGCGGAAACTAGCGATGTCGACGAAAAGTCTTTTTGGCATACGCACGAACAATCAATGTGACAACGACAGTCACCACAGTAATTCCTAAAACAAGTGACGACATCATACCAAAAAAGCTGCGCTGTACATCAAGTGACTGGTATGCTTCTCCTGTCAGCCAGCCAGTAATACCAAGATAGAGCGCGCGAACAAAGATACCGATAAAGGTTGTCCAAAGATACGACCAAAAAGGGATCCGTAAAAATCCTGCCCCTGCGGTAATGAGCGCATTAGGCAAGAGAGGAATAAACCGTAAAATACAAAACCCCCACAAGAGACTACGATGCGAAAGGACAGTATCATGCGCCTGGCGAATCTTTGATTCGGTAACAAAGAAGTATTTTCCCCATCGTTGGATAAATGGCAACCCGCCCCAGTACGCCAGACCATAAAGCATTAGCGTCCCAATGGTCGCCCCTGCCGCTGTTGGCAAAACAATTTTGAAAAGAAAAATACCGATCGACTGCATCGAAAATGAATGCCCTGAAAGAAAAAGAAAGGCAGCACCTGTCTGAATGATTGTCGAAGGAATCGGTACAATAATCTCTTCAATCACGGAAGCAAGAAATACTCCCAGCGCACCTTGCGCTAAAATCATTGTAATCAATTGTTCAACAAAAGCAGTCATAGGAAAATCACCATAAAGGGATCGTATAGCGCGTTCTTCCATCAGATCCCACACTCGGAACTACTTCTTCTTGAAGGTGTGTCGGCGTACGTCGAGAAAAAAGATTGCCCATTGCTTTCACATCGGCAGCCATTTCTCTGAAATAATTGACAAGCTTATACTTCCCTCGATCTGCATTCATTCCAAAAGCTTCCATGTTCAATTCTCGCGCAATAAAAACTGCCCTAGGGAGATGAAATGATTGACTTACAATCGTCATTGACTGAACAGTAAAGACGCTCTTGGCACGGTAGATACTCGAATAAGTATCGAGCCCTGCACCGTCAAGGAGAATAGCCGTATCAGGAATGCCATTTGAGATAAGATATCGACGTATCGGCTCAGTCTCATTATACTCCTCAGAGGAACTATTCCCACTGGCAATAATACGAGAGACTTTTTCTGTTTTATACAGCTCAATAGCTTTGTCTGCCCTATCCTTCAGTACTGGAGAGAGATCGCCGTTCCTGAGAATACCAGCCCCCAGAATCAGTGCCGCATCTGTCTTGGGAACTTCCACAGCAGTGCTATAGATGTAGGTCTTCGACGATGTCAAAATAACAGAGACACTCACCACACAGACAAGTCCCACAGCAATGGGGACTCCAATGAGCAAAAGAAAGTAGCGACCTGCAGGAATCATACCCTCTCGCTAGTATACTATTTGCGAGCACTCTTTTCAAAAGACAAAAATCGCCCGAAAATCGGGCGATTTTTGAGGTGCCTTTTTATTTATGAGAGGTGCTTTGAAACAAGCTTGGTCATTTCAAACATGTTGACCACTGCTTTCCCATCAAATACCGCTTTGAGGTTCTCGTCGGCATTGATATTGCGCTTGTTTTTTGGATCCTGAAGGTCGTGCTTCTTGATGTAGTCCCAGAGTTTCTTCACTACTTCACTGCGAGGCATCGGCCCATTTCCTACCACCGCGGCAAGCGTTGCGCTTACCGTCAATGGCTTCATAAATGCGGAGTTTTCTTTTGGCATAGTGTCGTATTGTTATTATTGGTAAATAACCCAGTGATTATACCATAGACAATCAGAGAGAACAATTGTCTAGCGCTTTGCAAAAGTCATTACCCCAGCGTCTCCTCCAAGAACAAGCACGAGGGAGTCTGCATCAGAAAAAGAGTATCCGACACTCCTCGAGACATCTTGAGTAAAGACCTCTTCCTGAGAATTCATACAAAACATTTTCGTTGCAGCAAAAGTACCAAAAGCAAGCGATTGTCCCTCTCCTATTGAGTATGAACCAGAGAAACTATTACAATCTGTTGTCCCTGAGATACGCCCGTCAGTGCCAAAAGTAAGAGCGAATGCTCCTGCTTCTCGTGGAGCAATAGTATCTCCATTGGCAAGCACAGTACTCTGCCATACCCATACTGATTCAGAGAGCGCTTTCACAGTTGATGTACCTGTCGTATCTGCAGCAGCACTCGTTCCATTGAAGAGTGATTTCCCAGTAGAGTCGTACAGGGTAATATCATTTCCTTTATTCCAGAGCACGAGATTGTTTTCATTATTTATATATCGTGCACCAGAGGCTGATATGTCTTGTGTAAATACGAGTCCTTGATACCCTGCACCATCGAGCGTCGCAGTCTGAGTAGTATTGTCAAAAGAAACGGTCGCTACTTGCTGCGTCTGTTGATCAGTAAAAACAGCAACAATCGGTCGTGTTGCTTTCGTAGCATCATGGCGTGACTGAATAAAAAGAAGTCCAATAATAAGAAGCGTAAGGACGGTAACAATAACAGGTGTTTTCTTCATATGCTTTCTAGTATACCACCCCTTCTTTCTCTTTAAGAAAAGAGATACTGGACTTTTATAAAATTTTATGTTATAGCGTCGACAGAGTATTGGTGGCTCGTTACCACTACATTTCTTTCATTCTTTTAAAAAAAATAAATATGAACAAAAACCTTTATTCCCTCGATGATTACACTCTTGTTTTGCAATTTGCAGCAGGAAATTCTGAAGCATTTAACGTCATTGTTAAACGACACCAACCCTACTTAGCTTCGGTGGTATTCCCTATTGTACAAGACTTACACCTTACTGAGGATATTCTTCAAGAAGCCTTTATCAAGGCAATTATTGCTATTAAAGAAGGAAAATATCATATGGACAGCAAACATGCATTTCGAGCATGGATAAGAAGAATTGTGTGCAACCTGGCGATTGACCATGTAAGAGGGGGTTTCAAAAAGAAATCCACTTGGTATTATGCCTCAGAAGATATTGATCTCCTTACCCACTCTATCTGTCCTATCTACATTGAACAAGGCCCTGAAGAAACGTTCATCCGTAGAGAGAGCCTGCGTGTTATTCCAGAATTATTAGAAAGAATCCCTGCAGAACAACGTGAAGTGATCTACCTTCATCTTTTTAAGAGGTGTACTTTTCGAAAAATTACTGAATGCATTGACAGTACCATTTCTATCAACACAATACAGACTAGGATGTACCTGGGATTGAAGAACTTGCGCAAGATGATGGAAAGTGTTCTATCATAGTAACTTTTTGCCTTACCCCTTCCGCTTTTGGAAGGGGTTTTCGTTTGCTGTCTCAAGATTGTTCCCATGCAGTGCTGCCAGACTAGGACTCGAACCTAGATACACAGAGCCAGAATCTGTAGTCCTACCATTAGACGATCTGGCAGCGCTATCTACGAACAATTTCGAAACAGAACACACGCCTTTACAAGCGTGTGTCAGAATAACGTTTTTTCAACAAAAAATCAACGACTACGAACGGAGATACTTGCGGACAGCAAACGCACTTGAGAGCGCTCCTAAAAAGAGTCCGATGAGAAGCACTACTCCAGCAATAGAGAAGAAATGTGAGAGGTAGTAAGTGTAGAGATTGAGACCAAGCGCATCAGTAGCATATCGTCCGAGCAGATAGGTGATAGGGAGAAAAAGAAGGAAAGTAAGGGTCCATGCAAAGAAACCGTAAAGTATTCCTTCGACAATGAACGGGAGTCTAATATACGAATTTGAAGCACCCACGAGACGCATAATACCAATTTCTTCATGGACGACATAGATAGTCAGTCGCACTGTCGTAAACATAATAATCACTGAGATAAACGAAAGGATAATGGTGACGATAAGTCCGATATCCCGAGAGTCCGCAATGAGCCGATTGAGTCGATCGATGACGACTTTATTTTGTGCAAAATTGATGCGATCAATGATTTCTGCATTATCACGCGCTACCTGACTGTCGCCTTCGAGGACATTCACGATAGATTCATACTGCGTAGAGTCGTGCGCACTAATACGGAGATTGCCTCCAAATGGGTTGTTGCCGAGCTCTTCGAGCGCCTGCAGAGTAAGGTAGTCGTCTGAGTGACGCTCGCGAAAAGCGAGCACTTCGTCATCTGCAGAAATGTACCCTACCGCAGCGACCTCAGGAAGCGACTCGAGCGTTTGTTTGAGCGAAAGAATACGTTCTTCTTGCGCATCTACCGTAAAATAAACAGTAATATCTACCTGCTTTTGAATACTGTCGATAGTAGTATGTAGTATGGCGTTGAGAAGAAAAAGTCCTGTAATCACCGTAAGCGTAATCGTCGTGACAAGGATAGCTGCATAAGAAACTAGGCCGTTTCTGCGGAAATTAATCCATCCTGATTCCAATACTCGTTTGAAAGTAGTCCAAAACATATGCTTTATTATATCTTACGACGATGCTGTTCGTCTTTGACAATCTTCCCCTTCTCGACAGTAATGAGACGTCCCCCGAGCCCATTTATGAGCTGCGGATCATGTGTCGCAAGGATAACAGTGGTTCCGAGATCATTAATTTTTCTCAATATATTGAGCACCTCCTCGGTATTTACTGAATCGAGATTACCCGTTGGTTCGTCAGCAAGAAGTACTTCGGGTTGATTGATAATGGCACGCGCAATCGCAAGACGCTGCTTTTCTCCTCCTGAAAGCTGACTAGGGAAATGGTACATACGGTCTTGCAAATCGACGAGCTGCAGGACATGAGGAACATCGGAAATAATCTCTTCGTCAGTCTTCCCTGCCGCCTCCATCGCACACGAAATGTTTTCATAAGCGGTCTTATGTGCAAGTAATCTGAAATCCTGGAAAATAGGCCCGATGCGACGACGCAGATCGGTGAGCTCTTTCACAGAAAAAGTCGTTACATCTCTCCCTTCAAAGAGCACGTCTCCTTCAGTCGGCTGTTCCTCCCCTAAAAGGAGTTTGGTGAGCGTAGTCTTTCCGGCACCAGAGAGGCCAATCATTGTAACAAACTCCCCTTTTTCTATTGTGAGCGTCACCCCTTCCAATGCGATCGCTCCATTGGGATATACTTTTGAGACATTCGTAAATGTAATCATAACAACGTGGTCATAGTATATCACGTCCGTACACCGGGACTACAGTTTTGATTCCGCCTCGATAAATATGCCTATCTCTCCATCTTCTAGTACTTTATCCACAGCTCCTGTTTCAACACCCGTACGGTGATCTTTGATCATCTTATATGGATGGAGTACATAAGAACGAATCTGGTTACCCCATTCAATATCTGTCGTCTTGGAAATCTGCATTCCCTGTTCTGCAGCACGACGCTCTTCTTCCTTTCGTTTATAGAGCTTACCTTTAAGCAACTCTAGTGCATGCTGCCGATTGTGTTCCTGACTGCGTTCGGTAGCGACATGTACTGCAAGTCCTGTAGGGACATGTACCATACGCACTGCTGTCTCTCGTTTGTTAACATTTTGCCCTCCAGGACCCCCTGCGCGAGCAAAGGTTACTTCGAGTTCACTCTCAGGAATAACAATTTCGGTATCCGCTGCTGAAAATTCTGGGATGACTTCCACCATTGCAAACGATGTGTGGCGCTTTGCATTGGAATTAAACGGCGAGACGCGCACAAGACGATGTACACCCGACTCACCTTTGAGTGTGCCGTATGCTTTCTTGCCTTGCACTTCAAACAGTACATTGCGATACCCACCGTTGTCGTTGGTGTGCTCGTGGAGGAAGTCGATGCGCCATCCTTGTTGATCGATATACTTCATGTACATACGCAACAGCATTGCAGCAAAATCTTCGGCGTCGTCACCGCCTGCTCCTGCAAAGATAGTAATCACCGCATTGCATTTGTCATACTTCCCTAGCCCTTCGAGTGCATCTTTGAGCTCCTGCAATTCCCTTATTTGCGCCTGTGCGAGCGGCACATCGTTCCAAAACGTAGGCTCCATCATTGCTGCTTCGAGATGCGTGATGCGTTCTTTGATTGTATCTTTATCATGCATAGAAACCATGGAGCCGAAGGCGAGGATTGAACTCGCGACCTACGCGTTACGAATGCGTCGCTCTACCAACTGAGCTACTTCGGCGCAAAAGTAGCCTCATACTAACACAATTCTTTTTGGCGGACTACACAGTATCTGCCGGTACAGAAGCTTCTGGTGCTGGGGCAGCCTCTTCGGCAGACACAGGAGAGACGGTGGCAGGCTCTTCTTGTGAGGTTGGTATATTTTCTGAAACACCTTCTTCGGGAGCCTGTTCTCCCGCTGTGCCGTCAGTGTCCCCTGACAGCACCATTGATTCCTCTGACGTTTCTGGGACATCTTCTCCTATCTCGTCATCAACGAGTGTATTGTCACCCTGCGTTCCAAGGAGTGTCTTGAGCTGCATCAATTCACCGCGATTGAGACAGGTGCTCCCCTCCTCATCAGAGAGACACACTTCGCCAGTAAAGATGCGCGTGACACGATTGCCCGCATTGGCAAGCCATGCGCGAAGCGTATCAGCAAAAGTCGAGTCTTCGGTCAGCGACGAAATGTCGGAGACCCGTATATCAAGCTCTTGTATTGCTTTGGTGAGGATGGGGGTCATACCCGCGTAGTTGACTTGGTAGTAGTCATTGGGACCTTTGGAGACAATCTCTGGGAAGTATTGTTTGAGGTCTTGAGCAAGGAAGCCTATTTGTTCTGGTGCAGAAGGATCTTTGAGCCAGCTGAATCTCACTGTTCTCACGTCAAGAAGTTTATCGAGTGTATTATCGTCTAGATCTTCGATGTTGGTTTTAAGTCTTTCATCTGAAGTACAAGAGAGTGACGTGTCGATAGTACAAGTGTTTGCACTGTTGGTAAAGGAGGCGATGATGCCACCCACAGAACTGTTTCCGACCTCTAAGGTATAGGTGGTAGGGATGGTAGCGATGCCGATTTTTCCAGAAGTCTGTGGAGTGATGAAGGGATCTCCCATTAAAACATTATCTTGAGTGTTGGTGCCAAAAAGTACTCCTCCTATGTTAATGGCATTCGCTGTTCCGTTGGGAAGAGAGATATTGGTGCCGATGATGATGTTGTTGGAACCTATATTGTTACCAATGAAAAGTGCTCCTGCACGATATCCAAAGAGGTTGGAGTATGAGGCGTTGGTGGCAGCATTACCAGCATATTCTCCAAAGAAATTGGAGTGCTGTGCTCCAGTAGCACTATTTCCTGCATAATATCCAAAAAAATTAGAGTTATAGGCGTTAGAATCCCTTCCTGCAGATTGTCCAAAAAAGTTAGAATATCTTGAATTTATTGCTCCTGATCCCGCATAATATCCAAAAAAATTAGAATTATCCGCACCAGATGCTCCCCATCCTGCACCTTCACCAATGAATTGAGAATTAGAAGCTAAAGTTGCATTATATCCTGCGTGATCTCCAAAGAATATGGAGTCATTCGCAGTAGCAGCACCATATCCGGCAGAATTCCCTATAAAAACTGATTCGTGAGTACCAGAAGCACCGATTCCTGCAAAAGGGCCAAGAAATATATCGTTTGAATTCCCAGAGCTTGCTGCAAGAATAGGTGTGGAAGAATAAAGAGATTGAGTTGCCTGATTAAAAGAAACAACGTTAGTAATATTGTTCCATGTTGGTGCACCCCCTCCAGCAGAAGTCAGCACCTGCCCTACCGTCCCAGCATTACCACTGACGGTAAATGCTCCAGTGAAGTTAAGAGATCCTGTTACATCAAGAGTAGAGGTAGGAGTCGTTGTGTTAATACCAACATTTCCTCCAGAATAGTGAATAGCTCCTGGAGTTGTTGCTGCTTCCCAGAAGGTATCCGGCATTTCGACATAACAGGTGACTTCACTGGGGAGACAGCCAGGGTCTTGGGTTTCGTTGGGAGTAAAAGGGCCAACAGCACTTGTCGAAGTGGTAAGTAAAAAAACTGCCATTACAAAAAGAAAAGAAAACTCTATTTTGTGCAACCTCGCATTCATATTACTAACAGTATACTACTATCACATGGAAAAAGAAAATCCTCTGATAGCCCATCAGAGGATAGAAAATTAAACAATCAATTCTATTTCACGAGGACCATCCATAGGATCATCACAATCAGGATAACAAAGGTAGAGGAGTTTGAACCGTTCTCCAGTTAGCCAGTTTGAGGAGGTTTTTAGCGTTGCTACCATTCCTTCGTTTGATGGATTTCTCACTAACGTACTTGTTCTGGTCTTTCCTTTTGGATCAAATTTTCTATTCCATTTCCAGCCCCAAAACAACTCTACCAACATGAGCTCATCAAATCTCATAAAATAGGTTGCGCTTTCATTTTTACAACGATAGTAACCTTTACCGCGATGCATACTGTCCACCATCTCTTCTCCACGGTGAGCAAATACATAACTCTCATTGGGTCGCCCTTGTTCCTCTATAATTTTCTGCTTCTCAAGAATACCTCTAAAAAGAGCAGGAGAGCAGCCGACAGGAATACCTCCAAGAATTGAGTCATATACCTGGTAGATCCTATCAGTACTAATCTCTACAGGTTTTATCATGTAATGGATAAAGTCTGTATTATGAGCTGCTGAAAATATCTTTGGTATATCTCTACATTCAAATAATTCAGAAAAAAATCTTTTAATACTTTCATAATAATCTTGAAGATACTGCCCGGTTGTAGCAGAAAAAAATGCTTGATTCATAGTGAATATATTTTGTAAGGTACAATATCGTACCTTTTCATTGTACTATATAATGATACATCTTGTCAATTTTTATTGATTTCATATTTTTTGAAAATACTCTCAAGTGCATGGATAGTGCGAGCAAGGTCTCGTTTCGTTGTCCATCGTCCAAAGGAGAAGCGTACGGCGCCGACGTCCTTCCCGTAGAGCGAAGCGACAAGCGGTGAGTCGTCGCTATCATTTTTGCAGGCACTCTTGGCAGAGACGGCGATACCTTTGGCATCAAGTTCGAGGACGAGGAGCTCGCTATCAAACGATGGTACTGCTACATGAGTAATATGAGGAGAGCGAGGGAGCTGCCGTGCAGTAATCGAGAGCTGCGGAAATTTCTCGAGAAGTGATAATTCGAACCACTGTTGGAGCACAGCAGTACGAGCGGTGTATCGTTCGCACTGCTCCTTTGCATACTGTAGCGCAAAAGCAAATACATGGATAAGCGCCACCGGCTCTGTCCCCGGACGCATTCCTCCTTCTTGTCCGCCGCCGCGCACTGTCGGCACAAGTTTCAGAGATCTCTTTTTATAAAGGATTCCTACACCCTTTGGGCAGTACAGTTTCGCCGCGCCGAGTGTCATCATATCGACACCCAAAGACGGTATCCTGAGCGGCATATGCGCTGGCGCCTGAGTCGCATCAGTATGAAAAACGAAGTCTATCTCTGGCTGCTCTTTTTTCAATTTACGAATACGCTTTGCAATCTCAGCAATCGGCTGGATCGTGCCAATCTCATTATTGACATACATCACACTAACGACTATCGCACGCACCTCTTCGGGTAATACAATCGCCTTCGGCTCAACGATGCCTTCTGGAGCATACAATGGCACGTGTCTGACACCCTCCTTGGTCAGCGAGACAATACTTTCTGACACCGCAGCGTGTTCGAGTTCGCTCGAAAGAATAGCAATGTCACTCGGCGCGATTCCCTGCTCCATCCAATTGCGGACGATACCGTGTATCGCGAGATGATCACTCTCAGTTGCACCGCTAGTAAATATGATTTCGTCAGCGTGCACATCGAGCACCTTCGCACAACGCTCATGTGCCTCGCGCACGATGCGGCGCAATACTACTCCTTCCTTGTGGAGGGCGCTCGGATTTGCGCCACTTGCCCACCGTGGGATACGCGGAGCACGTGCAAGCATTCGTCGATCAACCGGCGTACTCGATGCATAATCGAGATACACTCGCCCAAATCCATCCCTTATTCTTGAAAAACGCTTGAAAAATGGCATAAAAAGTGTAGAATACCGCACTATGGGAGGTGAGAGCTTTTTTACAGGTCTTATTGTAGCATGCGCGATACTTACCATTGCGTTCGTTGTCTTGTGTCTCCTATTTGTCCGACTTCAAAAGAAACTTGCGCGATTCATGTCTGGCAAGGATGGCATGTCGCTCGAAGCGATGCTGGAGTGGCTCACTCGACGAGTTGCTGAGCTCGACGAACGGCTTGATGATCACCAGAAAGGACTCATTCATATCGACTCGCGCGTCAAGCGCAGTGTTCGAGGATATTCACTTATTCGCTATGATGCTTACGGTTCGGGTGGCACACAGAGCTTCTCCTCAGCACTTCTCGACGAACACGGCGACGGTTACATTCTCTCAGTTGTTGCCGGTAGAACGCATACCGGAGTCTATGCCAAACAGCTCACCGCCGGCACTGCCGATGCAAGCCTTACCACCGAAGAGACCGAAGCACTTGCTCAGGCAAAAAAGCAAATCTCCTAATCACACTCACTCCATGTCACAATCACGCCCCCCAATCGTTGCTATTATGGGACACATCGACCACGGCAAGTCGACGCTTCTTGATTATATCCGCAAGACCAGTGTTACCGAAGGAGAAGCTGGCGGTATTACTCAGCATCTCTCAGCATACGAGATTACTATTCCTTATCAAGGGAGCGATCGTGCGATTACTTTCCTCGACACTCCTGGACATGCTGCGTTTACCGGCATGCGTGAGCGCGGTGCCTCTGTCGCTGATATTGCTGTTCTTGTCGTCTCTGCCGAAGACGGCGTGAAGGCACAAACGATAGAAGCCCTTGCTACTATTCGTTCATCAGGGACGCCGTTTATCGTTGCTATCAACAAAATTGATCGCCCTGAAGCCAATATTGACCGTACCAAACTCTCGCTTGCAGAACACGAAGTGCTCGTCGAAGGATTTGGCGGGACGATCCCTTTTGTCCCTCTTTCGGCAAAAGTAGGTACTGGTGTTACTGATCTGCTCGAAGCCATCCTCCTTATCGCCGATCTCGAAGGAATTTCTGGAGATGCCTCCGCCACTGCTACTGGTCTTGTCATCGAAAGCCGTCTCGATACCAAACGCGGTATCGCGGCGACTATCATCATCACTGATGGCACTCTCTCTCGTGGACAGTTTGTCGTCGCCGGCACCGCACTGACCACCACACGCATCATGGAAGACTTCAAAGGAGAAAGTATCGAAAGCGCTCCACCATCAACGCCAGTACACCTTGTCGGATTTGACCGTCTCCCTGAAGTAGGAAGTCCTATTGTAGTCTTTGACAAGAAACGCGATGCCGAACGTCATATCGAAGAAGAGTCTCGTAGCAGCTCCCGCAGAAAAGACGATATCGTCTTTTCTGCGGATACCAAGATCGTACCGATTGTCCTCAAGACAGACGTCTTCGGCACTGCAGAAGCCATCGAAAAAGAACTCTTGAAAAAAGAAGTTGACAGTATCGCGATAAAGATTATCAGCAAAGGTATCGGTGCGATCTCCGAAAATGATATCCGCCTTGCACAAGCAGACAAAGAGACGATCATTCTTGGTTTCAATGTCGCACTCGATGCTCGTGCCCGTGATCTCAACGAAACCGTCGGGGCAAACGTACAGCTCTTTTCGATCATCTATCAACTCATCGAAT
>JADLEY010000008.1 GCA_020845875.1 Candidatus Nomurabacteria bacterium | reverse complement strand
TCATCATCACTTCCTGAACAGAATCAAAAAGTTTCTTTGAAATAATCGGTTCGTGTTTACCTTCGTGGATTTCGCCGTTATAGAGCATTAGCCCTGTGTAAATCGGATTTTTTAAAAGTTTTTGATAATTCGACACCGCAAGTTCCTTGCCGCTTTTTCGCTTCAATCCAAGCGCGTTAAATTTGTCGCGGAGTTCCCGCAAAGTGAAAGAACCTGTTGCATATGCCTCAAATGTCTTTTTGATAAGTGGAGCAATATCGGGGTCGGGCACAATACGCTTGTTTTTGTTCACATAACCCAAAGGCGACATTTGAGGCCATATTCCTTCCTTCACTTTGTTTCTATGCCCACGCTTAATATTCTCGCTCAAATTATCCACATAATACTTGGATTGCGAAAAAGCGATTGAAAGCATAAATTTGCCTTGCGGTGTCGGATCAAACCAAAAAGTTGGGAATTTCATTTCTGAAATTACGCCAGTATCAACGAGGTAGATGATTTTTCCTCCGTCTACCGAGTTGCGAGCAAGTCTATCGGGATGCCACGCCAAAATACCAGACGCTTCGCCTTTTTCCATACGCTCCAACATCTCACCGAACACAGGACGACCTGGTATTTTGGCGGTCTGCTTTTCGACAAAGACATCTACCACTTCCAGTTGTTTTTTTAATGCTAAATCCTTTAACTCGGAAAGTTGGTCAGCAATACTGCGGACTTGTCTGTCTTTGTCGTCCGTAGACTTGCGAGTATAGATGAAAAACTTTCTGGTGTGATTATTCATAAAATTGAAATTGTATTGGCAAACGAGGAGCCACGCGGAGCGTGGCGAATCCTTGCAGAATCAGGATTTCTTGGGGGGAATTCAGAACAGACGGCACTTCGTGCCGACCATATTTTTTGCGGAAATTTGAATCCCGACTTGTTGCGGTGTATTCTTAAAATAGTTCGAACTGAATTTCCTCGCCGCGCTTTGCGCGGCTCGGATTGGGCGGGCGGGCAAAAATGAGCGGCTCCGCCGCGAAAATTCCAAACTGCCAAAAAACCTGAAAACAAATCGGCTCGAACCATATTTTGTAAGGGCAAAAGAAATTTTTTAATCATATATTTATGAATAAACCAATAATTTTAATAACAGGTTGTGGCTATAAACCCATTGCTCATATTTATGAATTTGAGGGAAAGCCAACACATAATGAAATTGTAATAGACGGCGAAAAACACAAAATGAATATTGGAACTGTCGCCGCGTATTTTATTTGCAAGAAAGGTTATGAAGTTATAATGGTTTCCAGAACAGCTGACAATCTTGAAAAAATTAAACAGGGACTAATTAAACTCGGCTGCAAAGATAAATTGATTTCTTATATTGCCGCAGACATAACAACTGACGAAGGAATTTCTGCATTAACTGATAGTTTACCGAAAGGCAGTGAAATTTACTGGGTGCAATCAATCGGTATGGGTGGGGGTTCCTATAAAGTTCCAAATGACAACATATATCTACCTTTTGAACAAATCTCTCCAGACCTTATTGATGCAGAAATGCAAATCGTTACAGCAACTCATAAGTTAATACTTAAAATGGTACCAATTTTTAGAAAGCAACTTAAGAATGGTCAAAAGGCAAAAGTATGTATAGTTACTTCAATGTCTGGTGAGCGTGGTTACCATTTTGGCGCAACTCATGTTGCCGCTAAACATGCTTTAGTCGGTTACATCAAAGGAATTGAGAAAGAACTTTATGACGAAGGAATAGAAGTTTATGATGTTAGACCTGGTGGTATTGATACCGGTATGTACGACAATCCTCACACAAGAAAAGCCGTTGAAGAAATCAGTAAGCGTACCAATATGTGGGGTGGCAAGGAGCCTATTTACGCTGAACCGATAAAAGTTGCGCAAGCTATTTATAGAGCTCTCTTCAGCAAGAAACCAAAAAGGACTTATAAGATTCTTGCACCTTTCCAGAAATAAATTGTAAAAGAACATTTGTATTCGCTCTGCGAATTCTGAATTGATTGCCGCCAAAGAAAAACTTGAAATTGTTAATTTTCGCGGCGGAGCCGCTCATTTTTGCCCGCCCGCCCAATCCGAGCCGCGCAAAGCGCGGCGAGGAAATTCAGTTCGAACTATTTTAAGAATACACCGCAGATTGAAACTTCTGAATCCGAAAGTGTGATCACCGAAGCGCAAAAATAAACTATTGAAATAATTTTTACTTAAAATTAATGATCAAAATTAAACGCATTTATGAAAAAGTGGAAAAAAGCGATGGCTACCGTGTGCTGGTGGATCGGCTTTGGCCAAGAGGAGTTTCAAAAGAAAAAGTAAATTTAGACTTGTGGCTAAAGGATATCGCCCCAAGTACGGAATTGCGGAAATGGTTTGAGCATGATTCTAAGAAATGGTTGAGGTTTCAGAAAAAATATACTGCAGAGATTGCAGTCAACAAAGAAGTTTTTGTCGAACTGAAAAAGGTCGTGAAAGAAAACAAAAATATTACGCTTTTATACGCAGCCAAAGACGAAATACATAATGAAGCGGTAATAATTAGAGATTTATTAAAATAATGGTGGCACGCCAGTTTAAAACTGGCATGAAATTCGGAAGCGAAAAAGGAAAGGTTCAAAATCCTACCCGTATTCCTCCTCAGACCACTACTGCGGACTGGAAATCAGTTGGAGTAGGGCGAATCCATTTCCTTAGACAAATTGTTTTGCCCTACCGAGCCCAAATTAGTTTTCAAGATTTTCGTCAAAAAATGTTTAAACTTTGTACAATAAAGACGACTATCGTTTAAGGCGTGTCGTAGTATTTTCCTCTTTTGACAGAGGATAGTATACGAGAGTATAGTGAGGAAAACTATTTCTTTATGTACCATAAAAGACAGGTATTTTTCGTAATTGCTATCCTAATAGGTGTAGCAACACAGTCTCAGTCTGTTTTTTCTCCTAGCACTCAGCATGGTAGTTGTCTGAAGGGCTCGTATGGAATGTATGGTTATGGGTGGAAATATTTCCAACCAGAAAATCGTTCTTGGGTAGTTGAGCTTGGATATGAACGCATTACTTCAGACGGCATCCTTTTTGCTGCATCGTATCACGGAGGATTTTTCAAGAAAAAGGGAATCATGGGTATCCAACCACGTATGGGCTACTGTTTTAAAGGAGTAGCAGTATTTGTTGGGTATCTCTTTCAATCACATGATGCCGATTTCTTGAAAGATCCGAATAATATTGATCGACCGGTGTGGGGCGTTTCGTTTACTCGCATGAGACCGATAGGTATTGGATTTTTGTACGCTTCATTTGTGCGAACTATGGCTCGTCCAAACCGTGAAGTAAAAGGGAGTACCTTTGTGACGATGGGAGTAAAACTAAAATTTGAACCTCATCATTCCAGGAGACAATGAAAAGAAATCATATCGCATTCTGTCATAAAACAGCGTGCGGTTTTTTGTTGATGTAGTATACTACAAAGGCATGAGTACGAAGTTGCACAAATTGTTGTTTCTTGCTGTGTTCGTGGTAGCGATACTGTCAACTACTCCTTTTGTGAATGCTGCATACCCTTCTACACCTTTTGAACCATCTGACAATGTTCAAGATCCTGGAAATATCCCTATAGGGTTAGGGGGCGGGAGTTGCGGACCGTCAGATACCAACTGTTATGTGTCACTTCCTACAACAGGTATACCAAACCTTCAACAGGTAACTGACGCAGGAAATGTCACCACGAATAGTATTCAGGTAAATGCTCCTGGAACAGAGCGATATATTCGATTGTTAGACACTACACCTGTCTACAATCCAATAGTGGGAGTGGATATGCCCATAGCTGAAGCAGCTCTTTGGATGAGTAATAAATACGGAATTACGAAAAACTCCGGAGTGCTTACTTTGGGAGCTAATAGTTTTTTTGTTGATGTTATTCCTTCAGAGACATTGAGCAATTTTCGAGCAATCACTCTTCCTGATGGGGACGGGAATATTACTCTTTCGGTAAACGGCGTTTTTGCAGACGATCATGGAGACATAGACCTTCCTATGGCTGTTTCTATCGCCGGTACTTCAAACAACACTCTTTACTCCTCTGGACTATTAGGCACAGGCACAGGAGATCTTTCTGGAGGTAACAATATCTTCTTGGGGGTGAATGCAGGAAATGGTGCCACGAATGCTGCCACATCTCTCTTTCTTGGTAATGCAGCAGGACAAGGAGCGACAGATACTTCCAATGGTATCTTTTTTGGGGATCATGCGGGGTATGGGGCACTCAACGCAAACTTCGGAACTTTTATAGGATCCTATTCTGGGTATGAGGCATCTTATGCCGTCGGTTCAAGTTTTTTTGGTGAAAATGCAGGATATCAGGCGACATATGCAGAGGAGTCTAATTTTATCGGTCCTTCTGCAGGACATCAGGCGACATATGCAGCAAAATCAAACTTCCTTGGTAACTATGCTGGAAACTCTGCTGCGAACGCCACCTTTTCTGATTTTATTGGATATAGTGCTGGCTCTAGTGATACAGTCGACAATACCCTTAATAATCTTACCGACAGCTGTGAAAATCCGTACCATTGTTATTCTATCCTCATAGGGCCAAATACTTCCACTGGAGGACACTCCAATAGCATTGCTTTTGGTGCTTACGCTACTAATACCAATAGCAATCAAATCATGATCGGCTCTCCTTCTCGTCGTATCGAGGAGATGGTCTTCAATGGAGGAAGCGGAAATACGTGCAGTATTATTACTGGTACAGGGATTAGCTGTTCGTCTGACAAACGGCTCAAGACAAATATAGAAGAGTTGCCAGAGGATACACTTGATAAAGTTCTTGAGCTGCGTACTGTCACCTACAACTGGAAAACAGATCCGAGCGGAGATCAGATGATAGGTTTCATTGCTCAAAATCTTAATGACTATTTCCCTCAGCTCGTCTCGCACAATACTGACGGTATGCTCTCAGTCAATTATGCAAACATGGCGCCGATTCTCACCAAAGCAATACAAGAGATGAATCTCAACATTACCGATTTGTCTAATCTTGGAAGAGAGAATACATGGAGGGATGCCTTTATTCAATGGTTTGCTGATACAAAAAACGGAATTACTGATTTTGTTGCAGAGCGGATTCAGGCAGATCGCGCCGATCTTCGTGAACTTTGCCTCGATGATGTATGTGTGACCAAAGAAGAGCTCCAGGCATTGCTTGATGGAGCGCAGAATGCAACTTCTTCCAGTACAGATGCTCCCTCCTCTGATACAGATATTCCTGACGACACTATTTCTTCTGAAACAGAAACTTCTGCCGATGATTCTGATGACACGGAGGGAGATGCGAATGATGGTACTGCCAATCCAGAAACAGAAGTTCCTGAAATCGATATCGATCTCTCTGATGGTGCTGATGATACAGAAGATACTGACACAACCACCGATACAGCGCTGACGCTCTAGGATCAGTTGACATTCTCTTTTTTGTGCGTAGAGTAGTGGAAAAATACAATTATGAAGAAATCTGCTCTTTTCTCTTTTGTTTTCTTTGCTACTTCGTTACTCGCTGAAGCTCAATCAAGAATTGATCAGGCGCCAGTATTCGATTCGACACATAGGCCGGTATCAAAAAAAGGGAATCGTATTCGTTTTTTTTGAACATCAAGTTTACGCTCCTGCTTCGTTTAATCGATTCAAGATGACCTACCGTATTTCTTCAGGAACAACGGTACTGCTTCCTATCAAGAGACACTTCTCCTTTTTTGTCGGTTCACGTATGTGGGCACAAACGAGCGAAAGCTACTTTTTAAGTCACGATCGTGGGCGCAGTATGGATATCATGCAGCGTTTGGGCAGCTCTGGACAGAACGGATCGGTAGTAGCAAGCGAAACATGCTTTCTGTCGGTCCGGTGCTTGCCAAACTCTCGTATACACCATCGGGTGTGCCCAGTGGTATGACAACAAAGCACACAGTACTTTTGCCACCGCAGTTGAAGACAGTGCGACAGGTATTAGAGGTCTTTATTACACCTCTCCCTATCTGTTTATTCTTTTTCAAAGGCGTACTGTGACTGCTGCTTTTGAGGCAGAGCTCAATGTTTTGATTCCAGGACTTCCTTCTGCAATGCAGCAGAGAGAAACACATGGTTCATGTACTCCGTAGCAGGATATTTGCAGAGCATGGCCGCTGGTCGGTAAAAGGAGATATAGGCATCCCAGCACTCTCCAGCGCTAATGGTGCTGTGGTACGATACCGAGATATACTCCTTCGGGAATTGACAGGAAAGATTGAGGCGGGTTACACCGTACCGCTTCAAAAAGGAAAACTGAAATTTCTTCTTAGATTTGAAAGAGATTGGCATGCGTACAATTTCCCCTTACTCTTGAAGAAAAAAGGATTAAATGGTTCATGGTCCGCATTCTATTCTGGTGTACAGATAGGGTTGTAGAATCGGAGCATGAGCGAAGCTCTCCCCCGTTGCGGGGGAGCTTTTTTGTGGCTATATTAGGTATATGAAATATTTGGGAATTGATGTCGGGACAGTGCATACAGGATTTGCGGTCGGTGATGATAGTAGTGGTTTTGCATTTCCCAAAGAGGTGGTACCAGCAAAAGAGGCGCTCGATGCGGCGGCGCGTTTGTGCAAAGAGGAACATATCGGCAGTATCGTTATCGGTCAATCGCTCGCTTCAAATGAGGTACCCAACGAGGTGCAGTTTGCCATACAGCGCTTTGCACAGCAGCTGCAAGAGCACACGGGTATCACTCAAGTATTTGAGCGAGAAGACTTTTCTTCAGTAGAAGCACATCGGTATCAGCAGTCGTCAGGACGACAAGACGATAGTGCGGCAGCGATCATCCTTCAACGATTTCTGGACAAACAAAAGAGGATATAGTATTCTAGAATGGAATTTAGTTTTCTCATAAACAGTTAGTTTTTCATTAGTTAAATCGGCTGCCTTTTATTGGGCGGCCCTTTTTTGTATAGTATTACCATGGATACTCTTTCATACGACGATTTCAAGAAACTCGACGCACGGCTCGGCACCGTGCTTGTCGCTGAGACCGTACCTGATTCCGACAAACTTATTCGTTTTGAGATCGATTTTGGTGAGAAAAAACCGTGTCAAATCCTCTCCGCGATTCGTGAATGGTACCCTGACCCTTCGACATTGGTAGGGATGCAGATGCTCTTTGTGGTCAATCTTGCGCCGCGCACCATTCGTGGATTGGAATCACACGGAATGTTAATGGCAGTCGATGGGGTAGATGGTGCACCAGTATTTCTTGTTGCCCAAAAAGAGGCACCGCTCGGCTCAAAAGTACGTTAACCCTCCGCAGTATTTAAAGAGCTGCTATACTAAAGAGTGTAATGCTCACCCGTTTATTTCCTACTCCTGCCTTCCTTTCTCTTCCTGCAGTCGGAATTGATTTTTCCGATAATACGATGCGTTTCATCGCACTCAAAGAAACGACGAACGGACTCATTCCGTCACAGTTTGGAGAGATGTCCATTCCTGAAGGATGTATGAAGGGTGGACGTATTGCTGACGAAAAACTCTTTGGTGCTTTTCTTTCTGAAGTGCGTAAAAAATACCGTCTCAAGTATGTGCGTGTCGCCATCCCTGAGTCGCAGACCTACTCGTTTATCGCCACACTCGATAGTCTTGCAGCAAAAGATATTCAAAGCGCCATCGAGCTAGTCCTCGAAGACAACATTCCGCTTCGTGCCACCGAGACTGTTTTTGATTATCATGTTGTTTCCCATAGTGAGGACGTGTTGCGTGTACAGGTGGTCGCGATTGCTGACGTATCGGTACAGAGCTTTTGTGATACGTTTCTTAGTGCAGGGCTCGTACCAGTGTCGTTTGAGCTTGATAGTCAAGCGATTGCTCGTGCGGTAGTACCGACAGAGGAGGAAGGCGCCTGTATGATTGTCGATTTTGGGGCAAACCGAACAGGTATTACCATTGCAACCAAAGGTATCGCTGTTTTTACTTCTACTCTCGAATTTGGGGGTAATATGCTCGTAGAGAAACTACAAAAAGACCTCGCTCTTTCTCTCGAAGATGCTCGTCAGATGAAATGGGAGTATGGACTTTCCAAAAACGCAGAACACAAGGCCGTCTTTGAATCACTCATCTCGGGAGTTATTACTCTCAAAGAAGAGATTGCCCGCCGATCTGTCTACTGGCAAGAAAAGAAAGAAGAACTTGGCGGATTTCCTGCTATTAGTACAGTCTATTTATGTGGGGGGCATGGCAACATGAAAGGGCTCGCGGATTATTTGTCGGTAGAGTTAAAATTAAAGGTGGTACCGGCAAACCCGTGGGTGAACTGTCTGTCGTTTGATCGAGTGATTCCTGATATTTCGTCTGACCTTGCGATGAGCTATGTGACCACGATCGGATTGGCACTTGCCGAATATATCCATGAGTAATATTCTTTCTTACACACAAAAGAAGTACATCACACGCATTCGTGTATTGCGAATGGCGATTGCTACTGCAAGTGCGCTGGTACTTTTGGGAGGGATTGTCTTGCTTTTAATGCTTCCACTGTTGGTTACTATCAATTCACGATTTTCGCTTGCCGAAAATCAAATCTCACTTCTCGAGCGCGAAGGATCACTTGCGCGACCAGAAGACGTCGATGCGCTTACTGCTCGCATCGAAGCGCTTTCGCAAAAGCTTGCTGCTCCACTTCCTGCTTCTCCAACAGAAGCCATCACGACTGTCCGTGAGGCAGAGGTACCAGGGATTATTTTGACAGGATTTTCTTTTGAGACATCGTCTCCTGCGCTCGAAGTGGCAGGAACAGCGGCAACACGCGAAGCTCTGCAGCAGTTTGTTACAGCACTCGAATCACATTCACGCATTGCTATGGTCGACAGTCCTGTTTCTAATTATGTACAAAGCACCAAAGGCACCTTTACTGTTACTGTCACCTTTATTTCAACACAGCCATGAACCGCATCATCAGACACCACATCATTACACTCATTTGTGCACTCCTTGTTCTCTTTGCCGTCGGGATGGGGATTATCGTTCTTTCATTTTCAATGAAAGAAAGAGAAGCACGGGTATTAGAAGCGCGTGATTATCTTGCTTCATTTGAACAAAACAAGCGCACGTTTACCGAAGAGGCAGAACAGCTCGAGAATATTCGCGAACGGACGGATGTGTTGGAAAAAAATCTTCTCACCAAAGAATCTGTACCGTCCCTCCTCTCTTCTCTTGAAGAAAGAGCTCAGCAGTATGGGACAGCGCTGACGATTACCTCAGTAACCGAACAGCCAGCAGCTGCAGGTGTGCCCCAAATGCTTCATGTCGATTTTTCAGCGGAAGGATCTTTTGAAAATCTAGAAAAATTTCTAGATACCTTCCGTGCGCAAGCATATCAGGTGCAATTTGATGCAGTATCATTGTTTCAATCGGGAGATGTATGGCAACTCCTCGGATCAATTACCATTTCAAGTTTTAAATAATTGTTTTATATGACGTTCTCTCTCTTCTCTTCAAAAAAAGTTCCATCCTCTATAGTGCCCGCTATCAGTTTGAAATTTGATCCACATCGGTACTGGATGATGCTCTTGTCGGCATTCTTTCTTATTTTTGCAGCAGCGCTTATCTATTTTAGTCTTGCTTTTCGTCAGACGCTTCGCAGGATTGATTCTCCTGCAACGCCAGTGTTGCAAACAAATGCATCGAAGATTGAGACAATGAACAAGTCACTTGATGCGACAGTGGCGGCACTTGAAGCGCGCATCGGGACTCCTGCTGCGCCTTCACAAACCGGGCCCTCAGTGGTAGAGTAGGGAAGCTCCCGCAGGAGAGGCTTCCATAGTTCAATGGATAGAACAGGAGACTTCTAAGCTCTTGATGTAGGTTCGATTCCTGCTGGAAGCACACAGCGCGATATGCGCTCTTAGCTCAGTTGGTAGAGCAGCGCTTTTACACAGCGAAGGTCGGGGGTTCGAATCCCTCAGGGCGCACAAGACGAAAAAATCCCAACTGCTTGGGATTTTTTCGTACTTGGGCGAGACGGAGCATATGTCGCGTGCGACGGTGCGAGGCGGGGTCGAGAGTACTGAGTCCGCGCAGTGCCGCGAAGCGATACGAGCAGACTTAGTGACTCGTGACTACAAATGCTATAGTACCCCTATGCAAAAAGTAGCATTTCTCGATCTCGACGGTACAGTGACCCCTGACTCTACATGGTTTCTTTTGAATACCAGGCTGGGCATCACTCCAGAGGAAGACAGTGCTCTCTTTGAACGATATCTCAAAAGTGAGGTCGTGTCGTATGAAGAGTGGATTGCAGAGCTCGTTCGTCTGTATCGGAGCCGCGGTTCTGTTACAAAAGAGGAGCTTGAAACATGGGTGGCAGGTATCTCTCTTCGTGACGGAGCGGGGGAGATGGTCACGTCGCTCCGTGAAAAAGGATATACCGTGGTGCTCCTCTCCGGCTCTGTCGATCTGGTGGTAGAAGCTATTGCAAAACGCATCGGTGTTGATGATTGGAGAGCGCTTTCTCGCCTTGTCTTTTCCGATAATGGTACCCTCACCGATATTGTTTCTTCTGGTGATGAGTCCAATGCAAAAAGTGTCGTCGCTCGTGCCTATCTCTCCGAACGAGGGCTTGCCGCGGACGACGCCCTCGCTATCGGCGATGGCGGAAACGATATTGACCTTTTCAAAGTGGTGAAAGGTATCGCCTTGGGTCGCAACGAGAAACTCGGTGCCGTTGCTTATCAAAAAGTTGAGTCACTATCTGATATAGCAGCGCTTATCTAAATCAATCTATGGAAAAACTGAATCTCGCTCCGCTTGAAATAAAGAAAATACAAAAGATTATCGAATCAAAAGAAACCGAAGATTTGCTCGCTTGTCTCGAGTCATTGGAGATACATGCGGAGTCTATTGGAGAAGGTGGCAATGCAGAAGTGTTTGCTATCACAGAGGGACCGTTTTCAAAAGTGTGTTTAAAACGCATCAAAGAGATGCCACAACTCGTGTGCAACTCGATAGATAGAGAGCACGAATTGCAGTACAAAGCGCGCAAGGGGGGGGTCCGGACACCGCTCACCCTTATCTCAATCGAGACCGAAAAGGGTAATTTCTTTATCATGGAAAAAATCACCGGCTCGACTGTCGAAGAAGTGCTTGCGGCACCATCGAAGCTCCCCGAAGCCTTTTCTGTCGAGACGTTTATGAATGATCTTACTGAACAGGTGCAAAAGATGCACAATAGTGAGATTCATCATCGTGATCTCCATAGTCGCAATATCATGGTAAACGAAGAAGGATTGCCGGTGATTATTGACTTTGGTACTGCAAGTGAAGGATCTGGCTCCGATTTCACCTACGAAGAGCTTGCGACTGTTTATAATACTACAAATGGGAAGTATGAAGATGTTGCAGGGAAGTTTAAGGATGACGATATGATGGTGCGTAATATGCGCTCCGCCCTTGCGCCGCTCGGATTGCAACAAAAGTTGACAAAAAGATCTAATTAGTTATAATAAGAAAAAAGCTATAACCATGTTTATTTCAGAAGAGTACAAGGAAATCGTAGAAAAGAAGTATGTCGAGGCAAAAGAGGCGGGCATTGATACTATCACGCTTGATGAGAAAACACTCGGCGGACTTACCCTTTTTATCGGGGCAAAACCCGCATTTTCTCTCGGCACATTTATTATGGAAGATGGCGCTTCTGTCTATATCGGCGCACAATTACTTACCAAGGCTTCCTCCTAATCAGATGGAGGCCTTTCTTTTTATGCCAATCATCATTCTCCTAGAAACCCCGGACTTTCTCGTCATCAACAAGCCTGCAGGCCTGCGTACGCACAGTGATGGCAAGAGTAAGGTACCTACAGTGGTGGAATGGATACTTCGGGAGCATCCAGGGATTGTTGGAGTGGGAGAAAATATGGAAATAGACGGCAAGGTTATCGAGCGTCCAGGGATTGTTCATAGGCTCGACGAAGAGACGAGCGGAGCACTCATCATCGCAAAGACGCAGGAAGCATTTGTCTTTTTGAAACAACAGTTCAAAGAAAGAAATGTACAAAAAGAATACCACGCGTTTGTGTGGGGACATTTCAAAGAATCCTTGGGCACCGTTGATGCGCCGATAGGTCGCAGCAGTGGAGACTTCCGTCGGTGGCAGGCAGGGAGAGGGATAAGAGGTGAGGTGCGTGAGGCGGTGACGAAGTGGGAGGCTATAGAGCAGTTTGAAGATGAACAGGCAGAACGATTTTCCTTTATGCATCTGTGGCCCAAGACGGGACGGACACACCAGCTGCGCGTTCATATGAAATACCTCCAGCGCCCTATTGTTTCCGATAGCCTGTACGGCGGTAAACGGGCACTGGGATTTGAACGAGTGGCACTTCATGCTCGTACTATCACTTTTTCTGCTCCGTCTGGTGGGGAAATTACCGTTACCGCTCCCTACCCAGCGGACTTTGCGGCTGCTATAGGTCGCTATTGCAAAATAGCCTAAAGCGTGATAGATTGGAGACCTTATGGCAATCCCATTTACTTCAGTGGATATAGAAACGAGAAAAAAACTCGATTTTTCATCGGGAGACACAGTCCGCGTGTGGTCAAAAATCGAAGATAAGGGAAAGTACCGCTTGCAGGCATTTGAAGGGCTCGTGCTCGCTCGTAAGCATGGCACTACAGAAGGGGCGACGTTTACGGTCCGCAAAGTCTCCAACGCTGTCGGCGTCGAGCGTGTGTTTCCGCTCTACTCTCCGATGATTGATAAAATCGAAGTGACCAAGAAGGCAAAGGCTCGCCGCAGCAAGCTCTATTACATCCGCGACAAGGCAGCAAAGGAAATTCGTCGCAAGATGAAGGCAATCTCCCAAGGAAAACTCTCGGTAGACGATACCCCGATCGAATCCGCTCCTGCAGAAGCTGTCGAAGCAGCCGCAGAATAGTCTCTTACACGCCGCTACAAAGCGGTGTTCTGTTTTCTTGAAAAGAAGGAACGATATGCTATAGTAGCCAGTACCAATGCGCGGGTGGCGAAACTGGTAGACGCACTACCTTGAGGTGGTAGCGGGAGCAATCTCGTGGAGGTTCAAGTCCTCTCTCGCGCACTAGAATGGAACTTAGCGGTTGAGAACCAACCAAGGAGTGGGCGGCGCTTAGCGCCGCCCACGCTGTTTCCCCTGATCTTCCAAACGCATTTGGAGTCCCGCCTGCGGCGGGACGCACTGTTTTTTCGCCAAGAAGCAGGTTCGAACCAAAGATTTCTTTGGCTTTGACCTTTTTTGCAAAAAGGTCATCATCAGAAGCAGTTTTGTCCAAGGATTGAGCGGCTTTCACCCAATTTTGGAACGGTTCGAGCCAATCATTCTGCTTGTGTGAAATATTTGAAATTTCTTCGTCGAGCGACTTCTTTTCAGATAACAATTTAGATTTTTGAGAGGTGTAATCCACTTGGTCAATAACTTGGTCGAGATAACCAGTGAGAAGTCGCTCTAATTTTTGCGAAATTTCAGATATTCTCGTTTCTTTCTCTTTTACACAAGCAATCAAAGACTGGGTGGAGTTTTTGTGGTCGTTTTCTGCCATAGTGAGCAGTTCCTCCGCCCAATCTTTGGGCAAAGAAACTTTTTGAATTAAGGTAGATAACTGGCGATCCATTTCTTCTTCTCGAACGGCAGATTCTTTGCATGCAAAATCTTTTCGTTTCTTGGTACAGCGATAGTAAGTATATTCGTGAACATTGCCATTCTTCTGCCGTTTGAATTTGTGTTCGCCAGTTATCATCATTCCGCACGAAGCGCAGGAAATTAATCCACAGAAGGGTTGCGGTTCGTTTTGTGGTTTACGTTCGGGTTGTCCACGAAGTTTCAACATTTCCTGCGCTTTATCAAAAAGTTTCTTTGAAATGATTGGCTCATGTTTGCCTTCGTGGATTATTTAGTAAAATCTTTTGAACTCGCTTTCACTAGATTAATTTCTCAAAAAATAGACAAACTTCCTGAAAATCAGTATTTGGAATTGGAAAAATTGGTTTCAGAAAAAAAATTTAGTGATATAGAGAAAATTTTAAAAGGTGATGAATTATCACAAAAATTAAATGGCGCAATTCTTCAGGATGAGTTAAAGAAGATTTTTAACATGTAGCATTGTATTAAGGACTCCGCCGCTTCCTTTTTTCAAAGGAAGCCCGCCCCGCCCGCCGTCCATTCCATTTCAAAAATCCCCCCCCGCAAAAAATATGCATGAGGAGACGGCAGGGCGAGGGCGGACGCGCGGTACTCCGCGCGTGGCGGAGTTCGTTAGGTTCCCCGTTCAAAAAAGGTTCGGACATTTTCAAACAAAGAGCACAATTTGAAATCCCTGAAAGGGGATTTTGGTGTACACTGATAGCATGGCCACTACCCTGACAAAGAAGCAAGTATTTTTTATTCTCTTTACTGTGCTCGGCGTACTCTTTGTGGCGATGTTGTTTCCGTTTCTCACGACGATTGTTCTTGCGGTGATGCTTGCAGTACTTTTTTTACCAGTATATCGCTGGCTGTTGCGGCGTCTTCCGCATCCATGGCTCGCATCAGGATTAACGGTACTCTGTTTTCTTGTTGTGTTATGTTTGCCGTTGTTTGGAATGGGGACCATCATCTTTCGTCAATCGCAAAATCTCTCTGAATGGGTCGTTGACCAGGGTGGAGTAACAGTACTTGTTGATGGGCTCAATGAGACGATTGTGCGGTATTTACCGCTCAATACCTTTGACCTCGGTGCGAACATCAAGGAAAGTGTTGGAGATATCAGTACATGGATGGCGACGCTCTTTACTGCAACCCTTTCTACACTCTTTTCATTCATTCTGATACTTGTCTCACTTTTTTATTTTCTCAAAGACGGCAAGCAGTGGCGTGATCTTCTTACACATCTGAGCCCACTCTCTGAAGAGAGTGACCGTCGTATCCTAAAGGCGGTCCGTGATGCCATCAATGGTATGACGATAGGGTATCTCCTTATTGGTGTATTGCAAGGAGTACTAGTAGGTCTTGGTTTCTGGTTGTTCCATATTCCCAATGCAGCACTCTGGGGTCTCTTTGCTGGGCTGGTATCATTTATCCCAACTATCGGCACTTCACTTGTCGCTATTCCTGCAATTGCCTATTTGCTTCTGATGGATAGAGTAGGGGCGGCAGTGGGAATGACACTCTGGTCAGCAGCAATCGTCGGTGGCGTCGACGATCTTATCAAGCCATACATTGTTGGACGAAATATCAAGGTACACCCACTCTTGATTCTTTTTGCTATTCTTGGAGGCATCGCACTTATGGGTCCGGTCGGAGTACTCATTGGCCCACTCATTGTCAGTGTGCTCTATGCGCTTGTCGGTGCCTACAAAAATGAAATGGTATAGCCTCGTGGTATACTCGCACTATGGCTATTCTCGGTATCCTCGGTTCGATTCTTGGACTGGTTGTTTCGCTTTATATCTATCGAAAGAAACGCGCACACAAGATACTCGCATGTCCTCGCGAGGGAAGCTGTGAGCGAGTAGTACATTCGACGCACTCAAGAACATTTGGTATCCGCAATGAATTGCTCGGACTTTTGTTCTATCTCGCACAGGGAGCGTTTTGGGTAACAATGCTCATTTCACCTTTAAGTATCTCCGAAGGATGTCGTATGTGCATCGTCTTGCTGACTGGTGCAGGGGTACTTTTCACGGTATATCTCATTGTGCTACAGGCGTTTGTCATTCGTGTGTGGTGTGCATGGTGTCTCGGCTCAACGCTGGCGACAGCGCTGCTAGCCGTGGCGGCTTGCTCACTCTAGAGAGGCACCGCTAGATTTCGGAATGTTTTTTTGGTATAACCGGAAGGCTTTTGCGCTGTGCAACTATTCTGTGCAAAAGCATCATGGTGCCCATAGTTTAGTGGTAAAACTTCGGGTTGTGGTTCCGACGTCGAGGGTTCAATTCCCTCTGGGCACCCCTGACAGTACTTATTTATAATCAAATCATCTGTTGTAATATTTTCATTTGCGAAGGCTCGATTCTCTTTTGAATCGGACTTTTGCTTTGATGTACCAATGAGCAGTCCAATTCTATCGAGTCCGAGCACGATTGGTGATTTGAGTGTCTCGACGATTATCTTGTCTTCTGCCTTGAATTGGTCTCAGAATAATCCAAGGTTGCTGCGATTTCTAAGTCCCCTTGACATATATTGACTTTTAGTGCGAATAGTGCTATAATTCTTCCAGAATACAGTAAACCTCTCGCTGTCTTCGGTATAACGAGTAGAGGCTCTTTCAAAAATAAAAAGGATAAAAAATGAGAACAAAAACTCTCGAGCAGAACACGGCGCAAGATTTCGCTGGACTGCAAATTGACCAGTTGCAAAAACTTCGCAACGGCAATATTACGTACGAACAGGTGAAATGGTTTAACAACCTTTCCTACGAACAGCGTCAGCAGTTGATGGGTAAGCAACCTGAAAAGGCTGCCATCCTCAAATGCATCTCTGAAGCGCAGGAAATCTTCATCGAAACCTGTGACGGCACTCAAACTATTGCAACCGCCAAAGAAACCTTTAAATCAGGAATCGATGGCGACTTCAAAAACTGGGGCACCAACAAACTCGGGAACTCCACACAGAAAACCTCTGTGCAGGTTCACGAGTTGGTGAAGGATGCAACGTTTGCACAAATGTTCGGCTCCCTCGAGACCGATCTGGACAAACTGTGTCTCTCGCAGCACCAGATAAAACTATTTTGTGAGGTTCACAAAGACTGGCTACACAAAGACGGATATGCAATATTCTTCTTGTTCAAGGTTGATGAGCAATTCTTCGTTGCTAACGTGTACGTGAACTCTGGCGGTCTGCACGTTAGCGTGTACCGGTTCGGGCTCGACGACGTGTGGCGTGCCGAGTACTCCCATCGTATGGTGGTTCCGCAACTGACCGCTTAGAACCTTTTGTTCTGACACTTAATTACTTAATCCCTTTGACTCTTAACCGAGCCAGAGGGATTTTTTTATATAAAATCCGTATAATGGATGTGCAGTGGTGCAGTATCCGAAGGTTACGGCTCTCGGATCACGATTGCTCAAAATCATCATCGAGAATTTTGCCGGCTACGGCTTTCAAAAGAGTGAGGATCGTTTTGAAACAAAAAACTTTTCAGTTGGTGTGGTGCGCTCGTGGACTTCTAGGTCCCGAATAAAATACAGCACGATCCCTGATGGAAACATGCTTGGATCGGCAGTGGTAGAGATGGCACACCACACAATTCTTCGTTGCTAACGTGAACGTGAACTCTGGCGGTCTGAACGTTAACGTGAACCGGTTCGAGAACGACAACGTGTGGAATGCCGAGAACTCCCATCGTATGGTGGTTCCGAAAATGAGGGTTTTCTCCTCTCTGATTTATTATCTGGGAGGAGTTTTCTTTTCAAACCACTTTCTTCATCCGACGAGTATGCTTCCGACTTCTTCGATGTCCGATGACGATGACGATGACGGTGCTTCATATTTTAAGCCCAGTTTCTCTCGTACAATTTGCATGTACCCCTCGTCGAGAAGTATAGTTAGAAGGTCATTCTGAATCTGCCACTTTTCGGGATTTAATATAATGTAGTCAAGTAATTTGGTCGGTTGTATAGATACATTCCAACCACGACACCATATGGAGCAGTCCTCATCTGCATATTCTCACGACCGCAATTATCCGATGCTCGAAATCGTATATCTTTTTGTGGCGCCGGTCGTACTGATCTATCTCGGCGTCATCCCGTACGAGTGGCGCATCATTGTGCTGTTATGCATCACCCTCCTTATGGTCGGCATTATCCGCTATCAGCACTGGACAGCGGTACAAGTGGGAATGGAACAGTCGTTTGCTTCACGCAAACTTTTTGCATGGGGATTGTTTACTATACTTGCTGCTCTCGGTATTATTCTCTACGCGAAAAAAATGGGATTTGAGCATATCAATCTCTTTCACTGGCAGGAGAGTTGGAGGCTTATACTTTTCTTTATTCCGTTGTCAGTATTGCAGGAAGTGGCATACCGTACCTTTCTTACAGAGCGGCTTCGACACTTCTCTTTTTCTTTCTGGTATCGCATTTTTCTCAATGCGGCGCTCTTCACGCTGCTACACATCATTTATCCATATGCGGCGATCACTCTCCCGATCGCCTTTGTCGGTGGTATTCTCTTTGCATGGCTCTACGAAAGATACCCAAGTCTCTTGCTCGCCTGTATTGTGCACTGCGTAGTCAACTTCGTTGCGGTGTATTTCAGACTTTTCTCATAAGTGCGAAAAAAGAGATTTTTTGCTAGAGTGGGGTACATGCAATCGACATACCAGATACTTCTATTCTATAAATATGTGTATATCTCTGACCCCGAGGCGGTACGGGAGTGGCTGCGTGCTCTCTGTCAAAAGCTCGAGCTCAAAGGACGCCTCATTGTCGCCAGCGAAGGTATCAATATCACCCTTGAAGGCACGACCGAGCACACGGAGACTTTCATCAAGGAAATGGAGAGAGACGAACGGTTTCTCACTATTCACATGAAGCGAAGTGTCGGCACAGGTAACGCGTTTCCGAGATTATCGGTAAAGACGCGCAGCGAGATTGTCACGCTCGGGCTCGGAGTGTGCGATATTGATCCCAACGAACTCACCGGTATCCATCTGGCGCCAGAAGAATTGCATCAGTGGATTGCACAGAAAAAGGAATTTTATATTGTGGACATGCGCAATGCATATGAGCATGCGATCGGCCGCTTCAAAGGGTCCCAGTGTCCGCCGATGGACAACTTCCGCGACTTGCCCAAGTTTGTAAAGTCGCTCGCACACCTCAAAGAGAAGACGGTGCTCACTGTTTGTACTGGCGGCGTGCGCTGTGAGAAGGCGAGCGGGTATCTACTCTCGCAAGGGTTTACCGATGTCTATCAGCTCGATGGCGGCATCGTTTCATATATGGAGAAATATCCCAACGAAGATTTTGAGGGCAAGCTCTACGTCTTTGACGGGCGTGTGGCGATGGGATTCTATACTGATGATCCGAAGCATGTCATTGTGGGTAGGTGTGAGAGCTGTGGTACGCAGTCAGAAAATATCGTGGATTGTCGAGATAGCGGCTGTAATGGACAATTCATCATTTGCGAAGCTTGTGAAAAGGCACAGGTTGCACAGATAGGGTATACCTATTGCCCGAAAGGATGTCCGCAGGCTGTACAAAGCCCATTTGCTCGTATGTGGGGTACAATAAAGACACTTTTTAAATAGATGGAGCAAAAAGACACAAAGGGTACATTGCACCCGTTGACGCTGGTGATGCACGATACAGTACGGATATTTTCCGAACTTGGCTTTTCGGTAGCGACTGGCCCGGAGCTTGAGGACGAATGGCACAACTTTGATGCGCTCAATGTCCCTGCGGGGCACCCTGCACGAGAGATGCAGGATACTTTTTGGGTTCGCGGACAAGCAGGGAAGCTGTTGCGCACACACACTTCACCAGTACAGATACGGTACATGGAGCAGCACGATATCAGCAAGGGGCCGGTTGCGATTATTTGTCCTGGGAAGGTATTTCGCAATGAGGCGACCGATGCGACACATGAGATGCAGTTTCACCAGACGGAAGGATTGCTCGTAGGAGAAGGTATCTCACTCTCACATCTCAAAGGAGTGCTCCTCGAATTCTTCAAGCGATTTGTGGGGGAAGATGCAGAGATTCGCTTGCGCCCCAGCTTCTTTCCCTTTGTCGAACCCGGACTTGAAATAGATGTGAAGATAAAGGGGAAGTGGGTAGAAGTGCTCGGTGCGGGATTGGTGAACCCAAAGGTGTTGCAGGCGGTCGGCTATGACCCAGAAAAAGTGTCTGGCTTTGCCTTCGGCATGGGCATCGACCGACTCGCCACGATGCGTTTCGGCATCCCTGATGTGCGCCTTTATTATCAGGGCGATGCACGACTCAACCAGTTTTAGGATATGAAAATCACTTACAAAAAACTTCAAGACTATATAGTAGAGCCGTTGCCAGCGGTGGACGTTTTGCGTGAGCAGATTATTTTCCATGCGTTTGAGGTGGAAAGTGTAGATGACTTGGGAAATGGAGACTGGGAGCTTGATGTCAAAGTGCTTCCTGACCGTGCACATGATGCAAAAGATGAGCGAGGAATGGCGCGCGAAGTTGCGGCACTGTTTGGATTTACCTTGAAAGAACCCGATGTGTATGAAAAAGGAGAAACAGTAGCCTTTTCGATTGCAAAAGTTTCTGCGCTCCTTGGTCGTGAAATCTCGCCAGAGGAAATACGCAAGGGTTTTGATGCATATCACTATCAGTATGAGATAGCAGGTGATGCTGTGGCACTCTTTGTCCCTCCATGGCGTACTGACATAAAAAATATTCACGATGTCTGCGATGAGCTCGGCAGATTTCTCGGATACAATACGATACCTGCAGCGGTGCCTGTACTCGATGCCACAGCAGTGCAACACGCTCCCGAATATGTTGCAATTATGAACAAAAAGAAAGAGCTCATAGAGCGTGGTTATCACGAAGTGATGACGTACTCACTTACTAGAAAGGGTGACCTGCAGGTGGCGAAGGGTCCAAAAGGTAAAGACTTTCTCCGTACCGATCTTCTGACGGGGTTGCGCGCTGCGTATGTACTCAACAAACAGAATGAAGTATTGCTTCCAAACAGTAGTGCAAATATTTTTGAAATTGGGAAAGTATTCAAAGTCTCAGGTGAAGAATTGCATGTCGCATGGATAGACGCAAAAGACGAACATGAGGAAGTGCTTGAGATATCTGCACAGGGAGGAGCACTTCCGGTATTAGAGAAACCAAAGAACACAGTATTTCAGATGTGGTCGCCTTACCCATTTATTGTGCGTGATATTGCCGCATGGGTGGATAGTGAAGAGGCGGGGCGCGCACTCCAAGAGCAACTCACTGCGTTCACTACTCTCCATTGTGCGCGTCCTGCTACACTTTTCGATACGTTCACCAAAGATGGTCGCACATCTGTCGCCTACCGTCTCATTTTCCAAGCTTCCGACCGAACACTTTCTGATACGGATGTCTCTAACATCCTCGATCCATTACTTGCTTCTTTTGGATCAGTACAAGGAGTAGAATTGCGCTAGAAGGCGCGCTCTTATTATACTTCCTCCATATTATACTAAAGAACATGGCCAAGTCATTCCTTTCAACTCTCTCGACAGTGCTTCTGCTTCTCTCTGTCACTACTACTAACGCCAGATGAGACTGTTGTGCCAGAAGAGATTAAGTCTCCTGATGAAGAACCAGTTGTTCCTCCTATAGAAACGCCAAGTGGTGCTGTCGAAACTTCCAGTACGGATACTGATGCACAGGAAGGCGTGCTGTAGTATACTTGCTAAATGAAGAAACCAGTTGTTATCGTATTTTTTGTATTACTTGCTATTGTTGCTGCTGTAGGACTTATTCGCCAGCCGTCAGATGACGAACTCTTGTTAGGAACGCCGGCAGCCGAAGAAGGTTCTATAGTTACTTCGCAATACGATACCACAGCTCCAGCAGATCCTGTTGATACTTCTTCTTCCACTACTAATTCATTATCTACTACCATGAACGAAAAACTCGACATCAAAACAACAAAACAAGGTACTGGACCTGAGATTGCCAATGGACAGATGGCGGTTGTCCAATACGAAGGTAGACTTGCCGACGGTACAGTCTTTGATTCCACTGCGAAGCATGGAGGGACGCCGTTTGAATTCCCGCTCGGTGCCGGGATGGTCATCAAGGGGTGGGATGAGGGGGTACTTGGTATGAAAGTCGGCGAAACTCGCA
Organism: Candidatus Nomurabacteria bacterium; assembly: GCA_020845875.1. Lineage (GTDB taxonomy): Bacteria > Patescibacteriota > Minisyncoccia > Phycocordibacterales > UBA9973 > UBA4124. The sequence goes on along the minus strand of JADLEY010000008.1, from coordinate 3,388 downwards.
TATTGACTATTCCACCAGCACTTGGCTACGGTCCTCAGGGATACCTGCCAATTATCCCGCAAAATGCGACATTGACATTTACAGTTACACTCGAGGGCATCAAATAATTTTTTATTACTCCATGCATACATTTATTGAAAAACACGAACAGCTATGCAAGATTGTTGTTTCGACACTCGCCCTCTTCCTCATTGCGGCATTTTTTGTCAAAGTTCGAGAATATCGTTTTGTCGGAAGCAATGCGATGCCCGCACGGACGATCACTGTCACCGGTGAAGGAAAGGTAGAGCGAGCGCCAGATACAGCAAAAATCTCCTTTACAATTCGTGATGAACAAAAAGACCTTTCTGCAGCGCAGCAAAATGTTAGCGCAAAAGTAGAGACAATCACACAGGCACTTCTTGACGCAGGGCTTGAGGAAAAATACATCAAAACCGATAGCTACAATTCATATCCGCAATACGACTATCCTACAATCACCTGCTACCGTACACCATGTCCTGGCAGCGCACCAGTGCTTCGTGGGTATGAAGTCTCACATGTACTGACCCTTTCTATAAAGGATCTCAGCAATGTGGAAACCGTGCTCGGCATTCTCGGTACCAATGGTGTCACTGATATGTCTGGCCCATCATTTGGTTTTGAAGATGACAAGGCGATAACTCGTGAGGCACGTGCGATGGCGATCGCTGATGCAAAAGCAGAAGCAAAAGTACTTGCAAAATCGCTAGGAGTACGTCTCGGACGTGTCGTCTCCTTTGGTGAATCAGGGAGCGGTGCACCGATGCCGCTCTACGCAAAAGAGATGATGGCAGCGGACAATGCCGCTGGTGCTATGGTGCCGAGCGTACCAGTCGGAGAACAAAAGATGCAGTCGTCAGTGACAATTGTGTACGAGATTCGCTAAAGAAGAACTTCACTCCTCTAGTTGACGAGAAACTGCCCTTGGGGTATGATGGTCACATCAGCCCTCCGGGGCGGTTTTTAGTAAGGAATAAAAAGTATGAATCTCAAGGCATTTTTCAACAAAACAAAAACGGAGATTACTCATGTGGTCTGGCCGACGCGCAAGCGGGCTGTCATCTACACACTTCTATTACTTGCATTTTCGCTTGCACTCGGGTACCTTCTCTTTGGGTTTGACTTCCTTTTCAAGGCAGGGCTTGAGCGTGCACTCTACTAATCGTTATCGTTATGACTACCTACGAACATCCTTCAGATCGTCACTGGTACGCAATCCACACCTACTCTGGCTATGAAAATGCTGTGCTTCGCAATTTGCGTCAGCGCATTGAGAGTCTTGGTATGCAAGAAAAGATCTTTCAGGTCGTTGTCCCAACCGAAAAGAAAATCAAAATCAAAGCCGGCAAGCGCGTCGAGGTGGAAGAAAAGATCTATCCAGGGTATGTGCTTGTGGACATGATTGTGGATGAAGACTCATGGTATGTGGTACGCAACACGCCTCGCGTGACCGGATTCGTCGGAGCAGGAGTAACACCAGTACCGCTCACACAAAAAGAGATCGATTATCTTCTCGGTAAGATGGTGGAAGACACAACTGCTAAGCATGCGATTGACCTAGAAGAAGGTGAAATAATTATCATTACTGACGGCCCTTTCAAAGACAGTGAAGGGCGTGTCTCTGATGTAGACAGCGAGCGTGGGAAGGTAAAGGTCATGGTCTCACTCTTCGGTCGCGAAACTCCCGTCGAACTCGACTTCTTGCAAGTAAAGAAACTTTAGGTATAATCAGCACCGTTACGCTTTCGCCATATTAGTAACGCTTCACTTAGTATTTATGGCAAAAAATATTACAAAGAAAATCAAGCTGCGTGCGCAGGGCGCTATGGCGACCCCTGCTCCTCCGCTCGGACCAGCACTTGGTCAGGCGGGAGTGAACATCGGAGATTTTGTCCAGAAGTTCAACGCAGCGACCGCAGAGAAACGCGGCGAGACACTGGGAGTCAAGATCACTGTGTACGATGATCGCTCCTACGACTTCCGCGTGACTGAGCCGACGGTGACGAGTCTTATCTTCAAGGCTGCCGGCATCGAAAAAGGTTCGGGCAAGCCGCGTACCTCAAAGGCAGGTAAGATTACCAAGGAGCAGGTGCGTCAGATTGCTGAACGCAAGCTCCCTGATCTCAATGCCAATGATATCGACGGCGCAATGAAGATCGTCGAAGGCTCGGCACGCAGTGCTGGTATCGAAGTAGTTGGATAATCTCAGTACATAAAAAGCCGCCAAAAAGGGCGGCTTTTGCATTACTTCTTTTTAATGTCACGGTCGAGATAGAGTTTGGGAATCATAGCTTGTGGTTTCCATTGTTTTTTGAGAACTGTAAGATTGGTAGACGATGCATATTTTCCCATTTTGGCATAGTCCTTCGTTTTATCACGGATGGGACCAGTTTCAAAAATACAATCTGAGCAATTCTTCTCCCAACGACAAGTGGAATCATATAATCATCCCACTCATTTTTGATTTCCATGGTCCAGCGGTTCGCATATCCTACATCACCCCCTCCTGCGCATTTACATACGGTGATTGCAACTCTTTCAATGGTAGAGTGAGCCTTCATCATGGTGGTGTTATGATGGTCGTTTTCGAAAAAACCATTCACCAAGCGTAACATCATAACTTGAAGTATTGAGATTTTCCTGTTTGAAAGGGGAAATAATGAGGTCTCCCTTTTTCATTTCTTCTAGAATTCGTTTGTCTGAAAGTGCCATATATATTTATTTTTTTCACTATATTTTTATTGCAAGAAAAGTCAAATATATCAAAAACCTATAAAAGAAGATTTTGATATCTTTTATGAAGTACAGCATAATGTAATTATATGGAAAAATTAAAGGTCTATGTCGGGTGCGGACTGACGCACGCGCCGCAGGAATATCGGTTGATGATCGCTTCGTTCAAGGAACGCCTTGCAAAAGAGTCATGGCTTCAGGTGCTCGAGTTTGTGACGCCAAATTCTGTACTTCCAAAACCGGATGCACATCACATTTATCTCAACGACATCCACGAATGCGTCGGCACCGCGGATGCAATGATTGGCGACCTAACATATCCTTCTACCGGTCTTGGCTGGGAGTTGGGCACAGCGATCGAAAAGCGCGGCATCAGGACTTTACTCTCTTTTCAAAAGGGTGCACTCGTTTCTCATCTTCCAATCGGTGCCGTACAGGCAAACGAGCATGTGACGCTCCACTCATGGGAGTCATCTCTCGAAGAGCTCTATGATGATTTTTTGAATGAGTTACGAAGTGTGCATCGTGTGCAGCAATAAAAAATCCCCCGTAGAATCTACGGCGGGATTGTTGTTTGTATTACTACATTTCAGAAACTCTTTTTCCATCAACAAATAGGTCTTGCTGAGAGCGC
>JADLEY010000007.1 GCA_020845875.1 Candidatus Nomurabacteria bacterium | reverse complement strand
ACGTCGTGCGCGGCGTGCTCGACACCCAAGGTATCGACAAACGACGCAAGAGCCGCTCGGCATACGGCACCAAGCGTCCGAAGGCAAAAGCGTAATCGTTTTGACACACTAATTTCTCTCTACTATGCGACGACCAGTAAAAAACAGAAATATGGTAAGCCCTGATATCAAGTATTCTTCACTGAAGCTTGAGAAGTTTATCAACTCCATCATGTGGGACGGCAAGAAGAATACTGCCCGCGAGATTGTCTATGGAGCACTCGACATCATCAAGGAGAAAGAAGGGGTGGAAGACCCTATGGAGGTATTTGAAAATGCTCTCAAAAACGCAGGACCACTCGTAGAAGTACGCAGCCGCCGTATCGGAGGTGCCAATTATCAGGTACCAAGAGAGGTGCGCAACGAACGTCGCATCGCGCTGGCGTATCGCTGGATTATCGATTCTGCTCGTGGCCGCAAGGGAGTGAAGATGGCACAAGCACTCGCTACTGAGCTCATCGAGGCATCAAAAGGTGAAGGGAATGCGGTGAAAAAGAAAAAGGATACTCACAAGATGGCAGAGTCCAACAAAGCATTTGCTCACTTTGCATGGTAAACGAAAAACGCTTTTTGGTAAGATAAGTAAAAGACCTTTGTTTTTTAACGAAGGTCTTTTACTTTAATGAGTGATATACTCCTAGTATGAGTACTCCGTATAATCCGGAACACATCACCTATTTTGCTGAGACTGACTATCGCAACGAGCGTAAACGCTTCGGCATCAAGAGTCGTGATCGTACGCGACACATGTATGTTATCGGTAAGTCTGGCGTGGGAAAGTCGACATTGCTTGAAAACATGGCGATTCAGGATATCCAGCAGGGAGAAGGTATCGCAGTCCTCGATCCACACGGTTCGTTTGCCGAAAAGGTGCTCGACTATGTACCGGAGCATCGCATCAAGGATGTTGTCTACTTCGCACCGTTTGATACCGAAAATCCGGTATCGTTCAACGTGCTTGAAGATGTAGGGCAGGATCGTCGGCACTTCGTCGCTTCCGGCCTCATGTCTACCTTTAAGAAAATATGGGTGGATGCATGGAGTGCACGTATGGAGTACATCCTCAACAATATTCTCCTCGCGCTGCTCGAGTATCCTGATGCGACGCTGCTGGGCGTCAATCGTATGCTCGCCGACAAGGATTTCCGCAACAAAGTCGTCGCCAATGTGACCGATCCCGGAGTAAAAGCGTTTTGGGTGGATGAATTTGCCAAGTACGGTGAGCGCTATATGCAGGAGGCAGGCGCTGCAATCCAAAACAAAATCGGGCAATTCACTGCCAATCCGCTCATCAGAAATATCATCGGACAGCCCAAGTCGAGTTTTGATGTGCGCTCAGTGATGGATGAACAAAAAATCCTCATCATCAACCTATCTAAGGGACGCATCGGTGAGCAAAACACGAGCCTCTTGGGTAGCATGCTTATTACTAAGATTTACCTCGGTGCGATGAGTCGTGCTGATGTCTCAGCGACGCGCATGAGCGCACTTCCTAATTTTTATTTCTATGTCGACGAATTCCAGTCATTTGCCAACGAGACATTTGCCGACATTCTCGCCGAGGCCCGCAAGTACAAGCTCGCGCTTATCATTGCGCACCAGTATGTGGCGCAGATGGAGGAGAAGGTGCGCGATGCAGTATTTGGCAACGTGGGAACGACGATTTCATTTCGTGTGGGACCGCTAGATGCGGAGCTATTGGAAAAAGTCTTTTCACCGCAATTTTCCGCTAATGATCTCATCAATCTCGGTATGGCGCAGATCTATCTGTCGCTCATGATCAACGATATCGGATCCCAACCCTTTTCTGCCAAGACGCTTCCGCCGCTTCTGCGTCCAACGATCACTTATAAGGACGATGTGATTGAGTATTCGCGCCGTGCATATGCACGCCAGAAGAGTGATGTGGAAGTACAGATCAATACCTTTTATCAAGATGTTCCGAAGGCTGAAGAGCGTTTTATAAAAAAAGAGAACGAACGTCCCCAACAGTCGATGCGACAACAGGCAGCAGTCTCCTCTCCACAGAATAGGTCGTCATCGACGCAACGACAAACACCACAGCAATCTCAGTCAAAAACCCCAACAAAACCATTTGAGAAAGCATTTTCGCGAATGCCCTCTGTATCGCGTCATGAGGAAAAAAAGGAAGAGGATATTTTCCTTCCTAAAACAGCATCAATGTCCGTCACAAAAACAAGCCCTGCACTTGAATCCGTACTGCGTGTGTTTGATACTCCTTCAATTACCCCTTCTGATTCTTCTGCGAGTACTCGAAAAGTGCCGTTTGAGGGAGAAAAATCACTTCGCGAAACCATTGGACCAGTGAAGGTGTCAGAACGTGGACCTTCTGAAAAACACAAAGATCTTTTGCGGGCCGCATTACAAAAAGCGGGGGCGGCTCAGCATACAACAAGTACACCTTCAGTACCTCCTGTCGTACAAGAAAAAAAGGATATACTTCATGCAAAGGAGTTTCCTGAATCTGATTCTAGTGCGGAGATTTCTTCTCATGAACTGCAAAACGTATTCGACTAACTTTTTCTTCGGATTATTATTGGGAGTAACATTCCCTTTTACAGCTGTCCGTGCTGCTGTTTCCATGACTGAGATTGCATGGATGGGGATTGCAGGAGAGGGGGGACAGTATGGAGAATGGATCGAACTGTATAATGATAGCGATGAAGCAATTAGTCTCGCCGGATGGACAATTCGTGCCGATGATGATGTTATTTTTACCCTCACAAAGACAATTATTCCGCATGCATACCTCCTTGTTGAGCGAGTGACGCCTTCGATGCCAGACCCGCTCCCTGCTTTTTCTGATGAAGCAGGTTCGTTTGGAAGCGGTGGACTATCGAATGAAGGAGAAAATCTCTCATTGCGCAATTCATCTGGAGATACAGTGCAAATGCTCTCATATGTATCATCAGGATGGCCAGCAGGCAGTGCTTCTACCAAAGAGACTATGCAGTGGCGCTCTGGAGGATGGATTACTGCTGAAGCTACTCCTGGAACAGCGGCCCTTGCAGGAGGAAGCTCTTCTGGAGGTTCTTCTTCTGGCGGCTCCTCGTCATCTTCTTCATCAAAACCCGCACCTATTACCTACGAACCACGACTTACGGTCGCAATTCCGAGCGAACTATACCAGTATGTTGAGTACGAGTTTATAGGTGATCTCCTTCTTGAAGATGGGAAGCATCACACTAAAGGCCCCTTTCGATGGAATTTTGGTGACGGGACATCTACTACACAAGAGAAACTTACACCTGTTGTACACGCCTATCAGTATCCAGGGACCTACACGCTATGGGTGGGATATTACGAGACAGTATTTAATGAAAAGCCTTTACTCGAATTTTCAAAAACAATCAAAGTAGGCACTCCTTCGTTGTCAGTATCGCGTGTCGATGGTACGGCAGTAGAAATTACCAATCTTTCAGGAAAGGTAGTCGATTTGTCAGGGTGGAAACTTTTTTCTGGAGGTGTCGGCGCAGTACTTCCTGACCACACATTGGTTGCTCCTGATGCTTCCATCATTATTTCTGCGAAAACACTCGGATTTTCTTCGCTTCCTGATATCTCGCTTACTCGTCCTACTGGAGAACGAGTCATTACTACTTCAGGAAAAATAGCCCCTTCTTCTGTTACGACTTCTCGTACAACAACTGTGGTCTCTACAACTCCTTTACCGACAGTAGCGACGCAAGCTTCGGCAGTACCTGTTGCTGATTTCTTTACAGATTCCATTTCCGAACAAAACGAAAAGAATCCGACGACATCTCATCGGACTCGCAGTATTCTCTTCTTTGGGATTCTTGCTCTTACGGCTGTGTTGTATGTCCTTCTAGAGAGGGTGATGATTCGTCGGGAAGGGTAGGAGAAGGACTGTTTTCTCCTATATTTTCCTCCACTGACACTTCGGTCGGTGTCGTTTCGATATCATTACTGATCTGGTCGAGCTGTTTTGAAAGGATCTGCACTTCTTGTTCAGATACTTTCTTAAGGGTTCCATCGATCGCCTTGAGGCTTGCGACAGTATTTTCTGACGGTGTTTCGTCAGTATCTTGGAGTACTGCTTTTCCTGCCTTCAAACTCTCTTCGAGTGTACTGGTAACGGTTAGTGCTGAAGAAGGAGATTCTTCGGAAAGGGTAGAGAGTCCTTCAGAAAGATCTTTGATATTTGCGTCGAGTGCCTTTTGTACTTTTGCCTGCTTTTCTTTGGTGAGTGTTTTTGTTTCCGCGAGTGTTTTGATTTCTTCAACGCGCTTTTCGACGCGATTTTTTGCAAAAGCAACTTTTTCTTCCGGTGAGCTGAGCAGGGCAGCCTTGATTTCTTCATTGATATCTGTTTTCACGACATAGAGCGGGTCTCCAGGAAGCGCGTTAGAGGCGATTGCTGAGATACTTCCTCCTACAAAGATGACAAGCATAAAACTCGACAGCGCAATACGCAGTCCATGATGCATCCCGCGCTGAAAGAGGGGAATACCGTCTCCAACAGGAAGCGGTGAAGAAGTTACTTGCGCCATTCGCCCACGCAAATACGCCCGCTCTTCATCAGAAAGGGTGATTTGGGAAAAATGTCGAATGGTAGAAAGTTTAGTTTTCATAAAAGGTATGGTCGGTAAACGAACGGCGGAGCTTTTTGATAATGCGGTGAATTTGTACCGTCATCGCATTGGTCTTTTTGCCAAAAAGTGCAGCAATCTCTTCGATCGATTTTTCTTCGGCGAAACGCAGGTAGATGATCTGTTGACTTTCTTCGTCGAGATCCTTGATGATCGACTTGATTGTGGCAATATCGTCACTTTTTGCGATATCATCGACAGTGCGATCAGTTCGTGGATCAAAACCTCCTTCGACCATAGAGTCGAGCGAGAACGGTTTGGCCTTTTTGAAATGATCAATCACCGCATTTTTGGCAGCACGGTAGAGGAAAGCCTCTTCGTGGTCGATTGTTTTGCCGCGGGCAAGGTACGACCACACGTTGGTGAAGGTATCCTGCGTGATATCCAGCGCGACCGCCCGATTGTTCACCCTGAAGTAGACGAAGCGAAAAATCGGGTCCTGGTAGCGCTCCAGTAGCTCAAAGAAATACTGCTCACCCTCCTGTGGGGAATCGGAACGGTCCGGCTCTGCTTTCTGTGACGATCGGGCACTCTGCATATTACAAGTATACACAACGGCACCCTTTTTGCCTGTTTTTGCTATACTTTCTGACATTATGGAAATAACGGAAAGCGCGGCAAAAAGGGTGCAGGTGGTGATTGTTGGAGGGGGCTTTGCAGGTGTCGCTGCCATCCGCACGCTCCGCTTCTCGGGGGTATCGTGCGACATCACGCTGGTGACCAAGGGGGAGCGGTTTGAGTATTTCCCTGCGCTGTACAAGCTGGTGACTGGGGCGCTCGCAATCGAGGTATCGGTGCCCTATACCAAGATGAAAGGCTGGGGTGGTGTGAAAGTAGAGAAAGGGATATTTACCGGTGTCGATCGCGATCAGCGCCGTATTCGTCTCGAAGACGGTCGCGAGCTCCCGTACGACTATCTGGTGCTGGCGCTTGGTAGTGAGACCAATTACTTCGGTATCAAAGGACTCGCCGAATTGTCGCTCTCGTTCAAATCAGTGAAGGAGGCGTCTCGGCTCAAAAAGCACTTTTGCGATGTGATGAGCACTGCAGCAGGACTTCCAAAAAATGAAGCAGTCGTTAAGCTGCACACCATCATCGTCGGCGGCGGACCGTCGGGAGTGGAGCTTGCGGGAGACCTCACGCACTACTTGCGCTCTCTGGCAAAGACTATGGGTGTGGATCCGTCGCTTGTCACCATCGACCTCATCGAGTCGGCGCCGCGTATCCTCGCGGCGCTCCCCGAAGCCGCCTCGCGCTCAGCAGAGAAGCGCCTGCGCACGCTCGGTGTCAACATCTATCCCAACCGTGCTGTCGCGGGGCAGGATATCTTCAGTGTCTCTACCGGCAGCATGAATTTCCAATCGAGCACCGTCATCTGGACAGCAGGGACGAAAATCAGCGATGCGTTTACTGCTATTCCCGGCGCATCACTGAGCGACAAACGCCGTGTGACCGTCAATGAGTTCCTTGCCCTCCCCGATGATAGCCGCGTATTTATCGCCGGTGACGGCGCCTCGACGCCAAAGAGCGGTCTCGCACAGACTGCCGATTACGACGGGAAATATCTCGGCCGCACGCTCGCGCGCCTTATTGTCGGCAAGCGCCCCTCTCCCTACAAGCCGCCGCGCGTCTCATTCGTCATTCCCGTGGGCAACTATTGGGCGCTCTTTGTGATAGGGAAGCGCGTATTTACCGGCTTCCTGCCGTGGCTCTTGCGCAGCGCCGCCGACTTCCGTTATTTCACCTCTATCGTGCCGCTCTCCTATGTCTTTGACGTATACCGCCAAGGCCGCAAATACCGCCAATCCCAAACCTATTGCCCGCTGGAATAGCAAAGTATGAAGCCTCGTGAGAACAGTAATCAAGAAATTGAAATCAAGCCATTCGGTTCATATCTGGAGGTGGACAATGAAGGATATATTATAAATCCAGCTTCTCTCAAAAAAATTCAAGAAGAATGGAAACCTGTAATTCAGGATGTCATTGAGGCGTATAAAGGACATTTTGGGAAGACTCTTAAGAATGTATATATTAGAGGTTCGGTAGCAAAAGGGGAAGCGATTAAAGGTCTCTCCGACATTGATTCATTTGCCTATATTGATTTACCAAAAGCATCTATCGATACAGATTGGGAAGAAGAGGCGGAGGGAAAGATAAAACAGAAACATCCTTTTATCGAAGGGGTTGAGCTTATGTGCCGTCCGTTTGTTATTGGTCCTATGAACATCATTCTATTGAATCAGTCAGTATGTGTATATGGAAACCCACTCGATGTCCAAAGGGTGAAGCCAGGAAAAGAGATGATGATACATATCCCAAATCTTGAAAAGAGAGTCGAAATCCTTGAGCAGAAGTTGAACAATGCTCATTCAGAAGAAGAAGCAAAATCCGCGTGTATATGGTTCGCAAAAGATATGCTTCGAACAGGGTTTGAACTTGTTATGGAACGTGTAAATAAATACACTCGCGATCTGTATCCTTGCTACAAAACTTTTGCTGAATACTATCCCGAAAAAGAACCACAAATGAGAGAGATGTTACACTACGCACTTAATCCAGTAAGTGATATACAAAAGATACGTGAACTCAGGGATCGTTTTGCGCCTTGGATAATTGAAGAAGTGAAGAAACAATACCCGATATAACCGTTAGTATTGTGCAGGGTCTGACCTTGCACAAGAAAGGGCTAGCTTTTGGTTTCTGCTATTTTCTTCAGCGCAAGGGGGATTTTTTGGAAATCGTACATGAGCTCGTCGCGCATACCGCCATTGTAGAGCGCAGCGGCGGGATGGTAGAGGGGGAGGAAGTATTTGGTCGGAATGCCCGCGATGGTCTTCGCCATCAGCTTGCCGTGCACCGCAGAAATCTTTTCGGTCGGGAAAAAGTGATTCATGGAGTGGCGGCCGAGAAAGACAATGAGTTTCGGCCCCACCGCTGCGAGCTCTGCTTCGAGCCATGGCGCACAGGCTTCCTTTTCGCTCGGCTCAGGGTCGCGATTGTTCGGCGGGCGATACTTCACGATGTTAGTGATGTAGATGTCTTCGCGCTTCATACCGATACTCTCCAGCATTTCATCCAAGAATTTCCCTGCAGCTCCGACAAAAGGGATGCCCTGCAGGTCTTCATTTTTCCCTGGAGCCTCGCCGACAAAGACGACCTCGGCGGCAGGGTTGCCATCACCAAAGACCGGCTGTGTTGCGCTCTCCTTGAGCGCGCAGGTGTTGCTTGCGGCGTATGTTTCGTGGAGGGTACGCAGTGCTTGAACGGTCGCCATATTTCTCTAGTATATGCTATAGTGACGTCCTATGGGTATCAAATCATTCCTTATGAAAAAAGCCCTTCAGATGAAGGGTGTATCGGGCGATCAGGCAGAGACCATTGTCAAACAGCTCAACGACAATCCGCAGCTCGCCGAGAGTCTGAAGTCTCTCGAAAAGAATCCCGAAGTAAAGGCGCTCTTTGAGACTATCCAAAAGGAGATAGAAGAAAAGAAAAAGGGCGGTATGAACGAAATGTTTGCCGCGGTATCAGTGATGGAAAAGTACAAATCACAGGTCGCCAAGTATCGCGACGAGCTCGCTCCGTTGATGCAACTGATGGGGAAGTAACCTTCTTTTTTGTATGTCACTCAAAATCGGTATTGTCGGATTGCCTAATGTGGGCAAAAGCACGCTCTTCAACGCTCTCACCAAAAAGAGCGTGCTTGCCGCCAACTACCCCTTTGCGACCATTGACCCCAACGTCGGCATTGTGCCCGTACCCGATGAGCGCCTCACGAAGCTCTCGGAGTTTAGTAAGTCAGAAAAGACAATCCCCGCAGTGATTGAGTTTGTAGATATCGCAGGACTTGTCGCAGGGGCAAGCAAGGGCGAGGGTCTCGGCAACAAATTTCTCTCACACATCCGCGAGGTAGATGCCATTCTCGAAATGGTGCGCACGTTTGAAGACAAAGACATTGTGCATGTCGCAAACAAAGTAGACCCGCTCTCTGATATTGCCGTCATCAACTACGAGCTTATCCTCGCCGATCTCGATGTCGTCATGAAGCGCACTGAGACCAATGGCCGCGACTATAAGCGCGGTGACAAAGAAGCAGTGCTCTTACAGGGTGTACTAGAAAAGTTGCGAACAGCACTCGAAAACGAACAGATGGCGAGCAGCGTGTCTTTTGATGAAAAGGAATTGCCGCTGGTGCATCAGCTCAATCTTCTGACTATGAAGCCCATTCTCTATGCGCTCAATATTTCTGCCGCAAACGAAAACCGCGCTGCCGAAGTTGCTGCAAAGGTGCCAGGAGCGTACGTCGAGATAGATCCTGTGTTTGAGACAGGCTTCGATCGCCTCATCACTGCTGCGTACGAGCTTCTCGGACTGGAGACATACTTCACTACTGGCGCCGACGAGACGCGTGCATGGACAATTAAAAAAGGGAGCACTGCGCCGATCGCTGGCACTGCTATCCATACTGATTTCAAAGAAAAGTTTATCCGCGCCGAAGTTGTGTATTGGAGCGACCTGCTCGATGCCGGCAGCTACGCAGAGGCGCGCTCTCGCGGCAAGGTACGCACCGAAGGCAAAGAATACATCATCAAAGACGGCGACGTGATAGAGTTTAGAATATAACTTTGATATACTAAAAAAGTATGAAAAAAAACCACGCGTCCTCTCTCTCTCTCTCTCTCAATAACACTCACCTTATTGCTTAGCACTGCCACCCACGCAGCCTTT
>JADLEY010000006.1 GCA_020845875.1 Candidatus Nomurabacteria bacterium | reverse complement strand
GCGTGGGCTTGCCTTAGGCAAGCCCACGCATCTTGCGTTTGTTTTGCGGGGGAATTCGGAAATACGGGCGCGCTTGCGCGCACCTGTTTTTCGCCAAGGAATGCGGGGTTCGGATATGGTTTAATAAACACATAAATAATGGAAAGAAAGTGCTTGACAAAATGATTTGTATTTGCTATAATAGTGCTAGAAAAATACATCAATTCATTTCATCATAAAAACTTTTAAAAATGAAAAAGATATTTGTTCTTTTAGGATCAATCATCATTGTAGTACTCAACGTATTGCCGGCTAACGCACAATCTCTCTCTGAACTGCCTGTATGGATAGGTGCAAAGAGATTTGCTGCCGAACAGAAAACTCCCTATATGGACGGCACTGGTGTTATTGTAAAAGCTCCAAAACCAAACAATCAAGGGAAGGTGACTGCCTCAAGCCTTGAAGTATTCATTGCTTTGGATAACGGACAGATTATACCTGTAAGAGCAGACTATATTCTACCTGAGCAAGGCGGTACCATGGAAACTATTGACTGGGGGATATTCAACCAGGCAACGGTAGAACAAGGAGGTATTGTCTACTACACACAACCAGTGGTAGTACATTTCCACCGGTACTACGCAGACAATGGAGACGGTACTTACCGTTTTACTCAGTACATTACGCTGTAAAAAGATGATAAAAAATCGACCGCCTCTCAACCTTGAGGGCGGTTTTTTGTTATCGAAAGAGATTGACAAATCTATATTTTTGTGATAAAATACCAACAGAAAATCGTAACAAATTCTTTCACAATAAAACACACAAAAAAATGGCACTAACTATCATTTTTCTCATTGCTTGGTACCTTACAGGATTCCTTCCTTCAAGGCGCATCAACAAGCAACGCAACCGCCTCCATAGCTGGGGCATCGGAAGCAAGATTTATGGATTTGTAGACGGAGACAACGGAATACTTCCGTGGACTTCGCTTCCCTATCCGTTTACCAAGCCGCTTTTCCGAGCGAGCTGGTCGCAGATCATGATTGGAAACAAAAGCGATCTTCCGCCCACCAATAGTATCGGTCATACTATCACTTATAGTGAACCGAGAAAAATTCATGGTGTGCGAGGATATCTTATCGATGTTTCTGATACTACCAACAAGATCAGGAAGAATAACAAACAGGTATTGGATATCGATATTCAATTTCCTGACTCTGGCTTAGGGTTTGAAATCACACTCGGTACAGTCTTTATTGTTACCGACCCAATGAAGTACCTCGACCTCGAAGAAGGCATATTGACGTATTCCAACCGCGAGGTAAAAGATGTGCTCAATACCTACCTCATCGAAAAAGAGGCTGATTGGCGAAAAACATGGGAAGCACTCAAAGCGGAACAAATTGATGCCTCAGTGGCAACACTCAGCCAAAAACAATCGTTTGGTATCTATGTTGTAAGCGAAATGGAGAAACTTCGCTTGGGAGATATGCGAAACGAAGTAGAAATCGAAGGTAAGCCTTTTGAAGAATACCTCGATGAGGAAAAATTCGATCAGTTTGGCTTCAAGTTTGGTGAACTTTCGTACGAGCTCGGATATGGCGAAGATGTGAAAGCGCTTAAGGAAGCGCGGCAAAAACAACAAAAAACCATTGAAGAAGCTAATACTGCAGTAGAAAACGAAAAATTGCAGGATATTCGCCGTACTACTCAGAAAAACAACGCTACTGCGCAGGCAACAGCAGACCAAACACGGTGGGTTGTGGGGAAAAAGATTGTTGATGATGTTGCCGCTGCCCAAGAAAGGGTAAACGCAGCGTACAAAGCAAATTTCCTCGTACTGCCTCAAGACAGTAAACAGCAAAACCTGCAGAACCTAGTTACTTCTATGGGACTGTTGGAATTCACAAAATCTCAAAATAAAAAGGAGGCCACTAATGAAAACGAGTAGTAACGGATGGTTTAGTACACTAGAGTGGATTGCGATTGCAGTAATAACTTCTGTGTTCGCAACAATCTACTTCTCTCCCTTATCAATCCTTCCTTCGAAAGAATGGTGGAAAAATTTCCTCTGGAGCAAGCAATTCTGGGTACTCGCTGTCATTGTACTGGCGATACTTATCAACTTTCTCTCCAAAGGAACGGGATGGAAATCGTCCGGGAGCGGAATGAGCGGTAAAAAGCTCTGGGAAGGACTTACCGGTACTGCCATCATCCTCGCAATGTTGGCAATCGGATTCTGGGCAGCGTCGAGCGGTCTCAATGCTCTCAAAAGATGGAACGCTCCATCTGATGAGCTCATTGTCCAACGGCTCGATATGGCACAGCGTCGCCGTGAAGCCGCTGCTCGTGCCGATGCTCCGATATTTCGCAATTTTTCTAATGGCGAGTATCAGGCGTATACCACAGGTACCATTTATCGGTACCGCCGTGGTAGAGGCAAAGCAGGGAGTATTCATATGCTGCCTGAAGACCCAGGCGTCATTGTGCGATTTGAAAAAGTTGCCAACCCGGCCATCTATTCGATCTGCACCTTTGACAAAGTACGGGGCGCCCAATTTGCTGCCGGTACTGACGATGGACTTCCCTTCGAAGAATGGCAGTTTGTCGTGAGCCATGATGTGCGCATGCGTGTGTGGAGTGAATAGAGACAACGTTCTTTTCGTACGCAAAAGCCGCTTCTTATAGAAGCGGCTTTTTTCTTTCTAGCGTATCTGCAGCTCCTGAATCGGAGGCGGATCAAATTTTTGTTCGCGCTGATTGATACTTGCTCCTTTGATGCCGAAGGTGTTTACCAGGAGATTGATGATGCCCCAGACACCAAACATAATGAGAAAGCCGACAATGCCCCACAAGATGTGCTCTTTTCCTTTTTTGCGAGCGTCATCACTATTGGCTCCTCTGATGAGTTGAAATACTCCCCAGATGAAGACTACAAATGCGACAATAAAGGCGAGTTCAATCACAGGATTAATAATCTTGTCATTGAACTTGACGAGAAATTCATCAAGCGTCGCAGCGTGGGCAATCAGCGGAAACATACTAGAGAAAAACGACTAGATAGGGACACAGACGCTGCCGCCAGTACTTCCTGTACCTGGAAGACTAAAGCCTCCGGCTCCTCCTGGTTTGTATCCTGGAGGACAGACGATCGACTGGGTTCCGCTATTTTGAGTACCAGTCACACGTTGTGCAATACGGATGATACCCCATACTGCAACAGCAAGGAAAAGACCGATAAGACCATTAATGACCTGATGTTTTCGCTCTTCTGCTACTTTGGGATCCTTTGCCGCAATAAAGCGGAATACTGACCAGAGGAACCATACCGTCATAGCAATCATGAGGATGGACACCGCCCAGAGCAGATACTGCTGAAACTTGCTCACTGCAGTATCAACATATCCAAAGTCCTGCGCAAGAGCAAGCGCCGGCAAAGCGAAGCTGCTCATAAGTGCAACAATAAATTTCTTCATACGTATACTTATTTTAGTAATTTGCTAAACCTGGTAAACAGGTGCGCCCTCAGTATAGCATTTGCTGTTTGCTGTGCACTAGTGTCCCGTGGTACTCGTAGAGGCAGGAGGGGTCGTCTGCAGGCGTGGAACAACACTCGAGTCAATACCGAGGATGTTGCTGAAAATCCTGATGATGCCCCACACCGACACCATGACAAAGAGACCGAGGATACCGTACCAGATGACCTTCTGCCCTTCCTGCTTTTTCTTGAGATCATCGGCACTGATGACACGAAATACTCCCCAGAGAAAGACCACAAATGCGAGCGAAAAGATAAGCGGAATGATCGCCTGAGTGATGATGCATTTGAGCCATATCATCCAGTCGACGATAGTTTTGAACTGATTGTTACTACAAGTTGCTATCTGTGAAGAGCCCGAAGTTGAGTACGTACCCGAAGAGATACCTCCTTGCTGAGAATTGGTCGACTGGGTACCTCCCGAAGGCCCGCGCACCTGACACATCGGACTATTGGGGACGTGCGCGCAGAAAGTCGGCTTGTACGCCTGACAGGACGATGCGTAGAAACCTCCGTTGATGGTGCCCGCAGATTGGTTGACGACAGCGATCACTGCCGCAGAACAGCAAAGCTCGTAATTGAAATCATTGAGTCCCCCAGCGCACTGTCCTGGAGGACCAGAAGAAGGAGAAGGAGCGCCGCCAGTATTACTTGGTGCATTTTCTTGGTTTGGAGAAGGAGAGCTTCTAGGACCAGAAGAAGTGTCTGGAGATTCTATCTCTGTCGGGACAGAGATATCTGTCGGCACGCTCACCTCTGTTGGAACACTTATCTCCGTAGGAGCAGCCACTTCGGTAGGAACACCTACCTCGGATGGAGCGGTTCCTCCTGGCGGCCGTTGTGCGCTCACTCCTGTCGACATAAAAGCGCTAAGTGCGAGGCATGAGAGGATAATGGATGAGAAAAGCTTGTTCATACACTAATTGGCAAGGCTATTGACGGTACCGACGATGGCATCAGTGATCGCCCATGCCCCAAGGATGAGAAGTGCTCCGATAACCGTATACCAAAACATGCGCTTAGCATCTGCCAATTTCTTTTCGTTGCCACGAGCAGTGATAAAATTGAGTCCTGACCAAATAAAGAAAACAACGATAAATGGAATGGCGACTTTAATAATTGCATTCATAAAGACGCGAATAGCGTCTTTGATAGTCGAAACGCCGAGCGGATTTTTGAGTCGCACTGAAAGCGGAAAACTACTTACACTTGTTTCCGAACCTCCCGGCTGTGTGACAGTATTCCCCGAACTGCCCCCTGGTTGAGTAGCAGTGCCGCTGCCAGAAGGAACAGCTGGCAACAAATCTGGACATGTCGGATAATTCGCTGAGCCATTTTCGCATGGCACATTACCTGTACACTGAGGGTCACGGCCAATTCCTTGAGTAGGAAGACCGAATGTATCTACTCCGGTATCTCCATCATTATCCCTTCCGTCGTTGCACTGATTTTGAATACTTTGTGCATGGATAGTCCTGTGTGATCCTCCAAACGGCACCACAGCAATGAGAAGCAGGAGAAGGACAAGAAATACTGTTCGTTTCGTCATAGACATAAGTATATCACTCTTGGAAGAAAAGAAGGCTCTGATTGTATCCGACGACGCGCAGCGCAGTATTGACGAGAAGCCATGCAACGAGAATAATGACAATACCGAAAATGAGATTGCCTATCATCTTTTTGATATTCGCGCGCTTTCCTGCATTGCCTTGTGCCATGATGTACTGATACCCCGCATACACAAAGATACAGATAGAAATCGGTGCGAGAAATACAGTAAAGAAGAAGGAGAGCGCATTATTGAGTAGTGTAAAAAACGCTGGTAAATCGCACTTGTTCACACATGGAATGAGCGGCGTTTCTGAACCAGTCGCGATATCTCCTGTCTCAGTCATGTCCTTGGTGAGACACGACGGATCGGGCGGAAATCTTGGCTGTCCTGCCGTATCGCGCACACCGTCCCAGTCTACTTTGCCATCTGGAGGATTATCATTATCTATACCATCGCCACAAGTACCATCGCCGACTTTTTCGGTATCATAGGTCAGTGCAGAACTCACACCCCCACTAGAGATGGCAGCATTGCTTGAAGGAGCAGAAGAAGCGGGTGTCTGTGTAGCGCCTCCACCCTGCGCAGTGCTAGTGCCTCCGCTACTAGTTCCACTACTACCGGTAGTTGTGTTGGTGCCGGTATTTCCCGTTGTATTACCTGTACCACTCCCCTGTCCTGAAGAAGATGCAGAAGTCTGACACGAACCTACTGAAGCTGTACCGCCAGCACCAGCAGTCTTAAATGTACAGAGATTTGCAATCGTCTGAAGCTGTCCAGAAACCATACTCGCAACCGATATCTGATACGAGTATCCTGCAGGAAGAAGACTGAACGCGTATCCATGCGTGAGATTGAGATCATCGGGTGGAAAATCATCTGTCGCCTGCCATGTCTGGTACGTATTACCGATAGGCGCAAGTGATGTCACCAAAATATGCATATCATATGCTGGATCGGTACTCGCAACATTGAAAGTGACTTTCCATCTATTCTGCGGATCCCCTGTTTGTGGTTGTGGATTAGGAACTGCTGAGATATAAAAACTTGCCAGTACCCGCACCGGAAAGAGCAGGATGAAAAAGAAGAACGCGCTAACGAATATAAGATTGAAGGCGTTGCGTAGCTTCATTGAGAGCGGTACCGACGTTGTTTCTTCCGCTGGTCACCGATGTAATCATATCACGAAAGATTGCTTCCGTTGCAACAGGATTGGGATCACGCCACGCAAATGCCGAGAGCGCCGCCTTGAAAAAGACATCGACATACGGATTTTGCTGTTGAACGAGAAGAAGCGAGCGTCGTGCTGGCGGCATGGAGAGCTGCTTTGAGAAAAAGTCAGCAATTGTCGGATCAGCAGAGACACGGGCAGCAAAATCGTACGCTGCAGCAAAATTTGGCGCTGACTTCATCACACTCACGCCGATAAAGGAGCCGTAGGTGATTGGACGGACCGCATTTGCTGGTTGGAAGAGCTCCATCACGTCAAAGTTAAGGTTGGGATTTTGCGCCTGAATCGCAAACAGCTCGCTCGCGCGTCCGATATAAAAAGCGAGGCGACCTGAGAGAAACATATCGAGACTAGTCGGCAATCCCCTGTTCCATGAATACGGGGCAAGATTGGGATCGGCAAAGGAGAGGAAGAATGACAAAGCACTCTGTGTTGGTGATACTTCTTCTCCAGCAACAGTTCCGCCCGCAAGCTGTGAGACACCTACATTGCGCGTCGCATCATATTGCACGATGGGATTGCCCGCCTGAAGGAAGAGTGCCGAGAGAATATCTCTGAAATGGAGAACATTGTCTGCTTCGCCAAGCGCAATCGTGCTACGATCAATCCCTCGAGCAATATCACGCGTTGTGAGCACTCCTACTGAAGAAAGCACATCATCCCATGATCGTGGCGGAAGTGCATAGTTTGCTCGAGCGAGAATATCTTTGTTGTAATAGACCACCAAAGGATCGATAACGAGCGGGACAGCTCGTACCCCTTCGGCATCGAGGAAAAGTTGTGAACCGTCCGTGTAAGTGTCACGGAATAAGCGCTCACTGAAGAGAGAATAAGGAATCGGATAAAGCTTATCTTTGAATTGAGAAATAATCTCAGAGTTGACCAGTACAATATCAGGAGGTGTCCCCTCTGCCAACGCGCTGGTAATGGACTGTGCGATGAGATCAGGAGAAAGCTGTACATAGTTGAGCGAATAATCATTGCGTCCACTATTGAAGTTGTTGAGATATTCCTGCATGCTCTCTGTAGGAAGAGTCCCCCAGATTGTCACTATCCCTGAAAGCTCAGTGCTCGTCTGCGAAGAACCCGAACCGGCAAGACCAGAAAAGATCGCAATTGCAACGACAAATGCGATGATGAAAACAACAAGGATGATGGTTTGAAATGATGACTTCATACTGTGCTATTTTTGAAGCAAAAGCGCCCAATGATGCTCTCCTCCTGAAATTGTATCAGAAAGCAGTGTCAGACCGATATGAGTACACAATCCTTGAGCAACTTCCTTCGTTACAACTGCATGCGGCGCAGGACCAATCCCTCCAAATGACTCACTCCAGTCGATGACAAGGAGTCTGCCGCCTGGTTTCAAAATGCGCTTCGCCTCCGTCAAACAGGCGATTTTATCTTCCACATGAAAGAGGACATTGGAAACAATAACAAAATCTACTGCGCCATTATCAAGACGTGTCCCTCCTGGAAGTTCGATGTCTCCCCAGAGTGCATGGAGATTGGAGAGGTGCTGCTCGGCAGCATCACGTGCGAGCCGATTGACGATCTCTTTATGTATTTCGATGGCAAATACGCTCCCCCTTGGAACAAGCATTGCAGCTGCACGAGAAAAAAATCCGCTTCCTGCACCGAAGTCTGCCACGCTATCAGTCACTTGCAAATTGCACGCGGCGAGTATTTCCGCCGGATTCATGAACATACGATCAGTATAGCAGGAAACACAACAAATCGGAGAAGTGCGACACAAAGAAATAATAAAAACACACTGTTTGAAATGCCTTGCGCAGCGCGGCAGGCGCGAGCAGAGCAAAAAGCCAGCAGGCTTTTATGTGCGCATTTCAAACAGTGTGTTCTGGAAGAGCTCTTTATTTAGAGACACGTCACCGATGCAAGCTCATCTCCTGCGCGAAGCTTCATGATGTGTACGCCCTGTGTTTGTCGTCCGCTTAAAGGAATCGTTGCGAGGTCTACACGAATCACCTGCCCCTTCTTCGACATTGCCACGAGCTCGGTGCCATCCTGCACCACCTTGCCTACCATCAGTTTCCCTGTTTTTGGAGTGATCTTTGCAGTCTTGATGCCTGATCCGCCGCGCTTCTGCACTTTGTATTCGGTGAGCGCTGTCTTCTTGCCGAGTCCATTTGCTCCCATCGTGAGAATAAATGATGTCTTCTCATCGATGACAACATCAGCACCTACAATCTCATCGCTCTTAGCAAGTTTCATAGCGCGCACACCTCCTGCAGTGCGCCCCATTTCTCGAATATCCTTTTCATCGAAGCGGATAGACTGCCCGCCGGCGGTCGCGAGGATGACACTTTCCCCTTTGCGAATGCGAAGCGCGCTTTGGAGTTCATCTCCTCCTGCGAGCTTAATAGCGATGATACCGCTGCGGCGCACATCTTTGAAACTCTCATACGACACCTTCTTTGCGGTGCCTGTCTTGGTGATGAGCATGAGCGAAGCCTTCTCTTCTTTTACCTTCTTTGGCACCGCGAGAATAGAAGTGACGCGTTCGTCGCCAGAGAGCGAGAGGAAGTTCATGATGCTCTTCCCCTTGGTCGCACGTCGGCCTTCGGGGAGTTCGTACATCTTGATTTGATACGCCTTGCCTTTGTTAGTAAAGAAAAGAAGGTCGGAATGTGTATCCGCAGTGAGAAGTTGTGTGACGAAATCTTCCTCTTTTGTTTCAAGATCGATAACGCCCACGCCGCCGCGCTTCTGCGTCTTGTATTCTCCTGGATCAGTACGCTTTACATACCCGCCACTGGTAAAGACGAGTACCGAATCCTTCTCGGGCACGAGATCTTCGTCAGAAATCTGCTTCGTACCGCCTGCCATGATTGTGGTCTTGCGCTCATCGCCATACTTCTCCTTTATTTCTTTCAATTCATCTGAAATCACCTTAAAAATCTTTTTTGCACTCGCAAGCAGCGCCTCAAGCTCGGCGATGAGCTTCTGTTTTTCTTTGAGCTCTTCTTCTACTGCCTTGCGCTCAAGTCCAGCAAGTTTTTGGAGGCGCATTTCGAGAATAGCGTCTGCCTGCAGGTCGGAGAACTTAAACTCCTTCATGAGATTTACTTTTGCAACTGCTGCGTCCTTGGATGCGCGAATCGTGGAGATGACTTTGTCGATATGATCGAGTGCCTTTTTGAGACCGAGGAGAATATGCTCACGCTCTTTTGCTTTGCGCAAATCAAATGCGGTGCGGCGGCGAACAACGACCTCGCGATGCGCAATAAATGCCTCAAGGATGGACTTGAGCGAGAGCGTCTCTGGGGTACCATCGACAAGTGCCACCATATTGTAGTGGAAAGTCTGCTCAAGCTGCGTGTGTTTGTATAAAAAGTTGAGTACCTTTTGCGGATTGACACCGCTCTTTAAGATAATAACAACACGCATATCCTTGGTAGAGAGCTCCTGAATATCCTTGATACCTTCGAGCTTCTTTTCCTGCACAAGTGTCGCGATAGACTCGACGAAGCTCGCCTTGTTGACGCGATACGGAAGCGAGGTGACCGTGATAGTGTAAGTACCGCTCTTGGTCTCGCTGATTTCTGCTTCGCCGCGGCACACTACGCCCCCGCGTCCGGTAGAAAATGCATGCGCAATATCTGCTTTGTTAAAGGCTATCCCTCCTGTTGGAAAATCAGGGCCTTTCACAATCTGTGCGAGATCTTCACCAGAAGCATCGTCGTGCTCGATGAGATGCACGCACGCATCGATAATCTCGCCAAGATTGTGCGGTGCGATGTTGGTCGCCATGCCGACCGCAATACCAAGCGTACCATTGAGTAGGAGGTTGGGTACTGCCGCAGGCAACACCGCCGGCTCTTTGCGGGTCGCATCATAGTTAGGGTGGAAGTCGATGGTATCCTTTTCGATATCGCGAAGCAACTCTGCGGCAATTTTACTCATACGCGCCTCGGTGTAACGCATCGCTGCGGCATTGTCGCCATCGATAGAACCGAAGTTTCCCTGCCCCTGGATGAGCGGATAGCGCAGCGAGAAGTCCTGTGCGAGATTGACCATCGCGTCATAGACACTCGTGTCTCCGTGCGGGTGATACTTCCCCAGCACATCTCCGACTACCGTCGCGCTCTTGCGAAACTTTGCACTCGCAGTGAGACCATTTTCGTGCATCGAAAAGAGAATGCGGCGATGTACCGGTTTGAGCCCATCACGCACATCAGGGAGCGCACGGTCAGTGATGACACTCATCGCATAGTCGATGAAGCTATCTTTCATCTCGCGCACGATATTCACCGGCACGACCAAAAGTCGCGGTTCTGAGAGCGGAGCGGATTGTTCGGTGTTTTTCTTTGCCATAGTGGTATCGCTGCGGAGAAATGCAGTTCTCTCGTAAAACCTGTATTAGTATAGCTTATTTCCCATCAAAAAACGATTGCGTTTGGCTGGAAATTGTTTCGTAAAAAGTTCGCAAACGCTGGTTCATATCACCTTGACGCTCCACTTCTTCTTTCCTCATGGTGTAGCGGAAAATGAGAAGGAGAAACAATACAAAGGCACATACCCCCGTCCATAGAAGCGCGAGACGTTTTCGGGCATGAGGAGAAGAAGGAATAGGCATAGGATTACGATTGATCAGCAAGAGCGATGATAAGCCCTTCTTTGCCGTCGAGATCACGGCGTTTGAGTGTCGCCTTGTCCTGCAGTTCATTTTTCTCTTGCCCCCCTTCTTTGAGAAACTTTGCGAGCATTTCTTTCGAAGCGCCAAACGGAATAATGAGAGACGGATCAAACGAGAGCGCAGTCTTGTACGCTTTTGCCGGTTCATCGCCTACATACACGCACACAAGGTCAGCGCCCGCAGCGATTTCTTTTGCCTCGGGCGAAAAGGCCTTCTCTTCATTGGCAAGTCCAAGAAATGCAATCTTGATGCCGTCGAGCTCAAATCCGTAGACGGTATTTATCTTTTCTTCCTTACCCACTGTCGCTGTACTTGGCGCACCAGTGAACAGAAGCCCTTTTACCTCATAGCTTCCAGGACCGTCAATGACAAATGGTTCCTTATCTCCGAGAACAACCGTTTCGGGACTGTTCATCTCTGATGTATTGGCAGAAATGAGTGCAATGTCGGCGCCAAAGCGTGCCGGCTTGAGTGATTTGTCGGGAGGATTGACGGCAATAGTAAGATCGCCAAGTGTCAATTTGAAATACGAATTGCCGAGATAGGTGATAACCATGAGCGCATCATACCAAAAAAAGGGTAATAAAAAAAGCCTACTTTTCAGTAGGATTTTGAGTATGTTGTGTCTGCTTGATCGTATCAAGTGCTGCAACAATGAGACCGGAAATACCTGCGAATGCCATAATGACATACAGTGGCCTACGGTCTGCAAGCGTCGAACCTCTTTCCTGTAGTACTCCCATGCCAACGAGTATTTCGAGCACCAATGGCGCAAGGAGAAGTAATCCGGAACAAAAAATGAGTAACTTTTTCATATAATAAAAGAGCATGTTTGATGAATGATGTTCTATCGAGAGATAGTATAGCATATATTTGATAAAAAGTCAAGTATCACTTCCTCCCCTTATATGCTACTGTAGTCGAGTAATCTTTAAGAGATACCCTTTCAGGAATAACCCCCAGCTGTAGTTTTTGGACAGACAAAAAACTACGGCTGGGACACTTG
>JADLEY010000005.1 GCA_020845875.1 Candidatus Nomurabacteria bacterium | reverse complement strand
CTGGATAATTTCTGTGTTGTTATAACAATCAAGAAAGATACCCGTGGTACACTCGAGGCATGATACGAACGATTGCCGTCTTGGCTTGCCTTGTCTATGCACTCCTCTTTTTTCCTTTTTGGGCAACAATACTGTGCTTCATTTTTTCACTGACCGTCCTTTCTCCTCGAGTGCTACTCCTTGCTCCTGCCGTACTTTATGATGTACTGTATGCGCCGCACAGTGGACCGTTGTATCGGTCGATACTCATGACTCTTGCAGTAGCAGTGCTTCTGTTGGTCGTAGAATTGATTATCAAAAAGACGCGTATCGGAGAGTTGCTGTATGGTGTGGAAACGACGTATTAGAAACAGAAGAAAAGGTATCGAACTCAATCCTGATGAGATCCTACTCGACGCACGCAACTTGCCGCAGTTTGATGAGCAGCAGTTTGAAGGGCGCATCGAGCAGCCTATTTCCAAACGGACGTTTCAAGGGATCGGTATATTTCTCCTCTTTGTCGGTATTTGCTTTGTCGGCAGACTTGGAGTATTGCAGATAGCAAAAGGAGCTTTTTATGAGAAGAAGAGCGAACAAAACAGTCTTGACCATGTGCCACTGTTTGCCGATCGAGGTGTCATCTATGATCGCAACGGTGTAGAGCTCGCATGGAATAGTTCTCGAGGGGAAGGAGAACCACTTGTCCGCTCTTACACAGGTACTCCAGGGTTTAGCGGGCTGTTGGGGTATGTTTCCTATCCAGCAAAAGACGCCAAAGGGGTGTTTTGGCAATTTGCGACTATAGGGAAAGATGGAATAGAAAAGGATTTCGATACCGCTCTCGCTGGAAGTAATGGGACACGGCTTGTAGAGACTGATGTGTCGGGGAATATACTCTCTGAAAATATGATCGATTCTCCAATCCAAGGAAGCAATATCGAGCTCTCTATTGATGCAGGGATGCAGGAGGCTCTGTATCGCAATATCGTTTCTCTTGCCGAACAGTCAGGATATATTGGAGGTGCCGGTGCGGTGATGGATATCTCGACGGGAGAGTTGTTGGCAATAACGACGTATCCTGAGTACAATCAAACCATTTTATCCGAAGGAGAAGATAAGGAGACCATCCAATCTTATCTGACAAGCAGTGCACGACCATTTCTTTTTCGTATGACCGAGGGACTGTATACCCCTGGATCTATTGTGAAGCCGTTTCTCGCGCTCGGTGCACTCCAAGAAGGGATTATCACGCCGCAGACCGTGATTTTCTCTAGTGGAGAACTGCGATTCCCCAATCCGTATGCACTGGGTACCTACACTATTTTTCGGGATAATGCAGCGCACGGAGCAGTGGATCTTGCACATGCGCTTGCAGTATCATCTAACATTTACTTTTATGAAATCGGTGGCGGCTTTGGGGCACAACAAGGACTCGGCATCGAGCGTATCAACAAGTATCTTTCACTTTTTGGTATCGGACAGGATACAGGTATCAATATTTCTGGAGAACTCGAAGGGACAATTCCTAGTGTGGAATGGAAGGCTACCCGATTTCCTGGTGATCCATGGCGAATCGGAGATACCTATAATACTTCTATTGGACAATATGGATTTCAAGTAACACCGATACAAATGCTTCGCGCTGTTGCTAGCATCGCTGCGCGCGGTACTCTGGTGCAGCCGACCATCTTTAAAATACCTACAGGAGAAGGGGCGATCTCTTCCAACAAGCTTCCCATTGATGATGCTTACTACAGTGCAGTGCAAAACGGAATGCGACTCGCAGTGACCGATGGGACAGCGCGTGCGTTGCAAAATCCTTCTATTCCTGTCGCGGCAAAGACAGGAACTGCGCAGATCAAGGGGAATACACGTGTCAATTCGTGGGCAATCGGATTTTTCCCTAGCAATGCGCCGAAGTACGCCTTTGTTGTTCTGATGGAAGATGGTCCTAAGGTGTCTTCTGGCGCAGCAAACGCATTTAAAGGGGTGTTGACCTATCTTGCAGAAAAGGAGGGAGCAGCTTCGGTCGACGAATAGTCGAAAATATATTATAGTCCGCTCATGCAAGAATTTATTACCAAAGAAAACAAAGAAACGCTCGAAAAAGAGCTTCACGAACTCACCGCAGTGAAGCGTCCGGAGATTATTGCAACAGTTGAATATGCAAAATCTCTCGGAGATCTTTCTGAAAATGCCGAATACCATGCTGCTCGTGAGGCGCAAGGAAAACTCGAAGAGCGCATTGCACAAATTGAGTATGTTTTGAAGCATGCAGTGATTGCAAATACGGTAAGTGACGGATCGGTTGCTATCGGTACGCAGGTGACTATTCAAAAGGATGGAGAGAACGATACACGTACGTTTTCGATTGTTGGGAGCGAGGAAACAGATATGTCTCTCGGAAAGCTCTCGTATAAATCTCCACTAGGAAGGGCGTTGTTAGGGAAGCGTGCGGGGGAGCAGGCGAGAGCGATGACTCCTCGTGGAGAAATGATGTATCTCATTGTTGCGGTCGAATAAAGCATATTACTACCTGCAGGAAGACGAATGCCTGTCCTTTACAAAAAGGGACAGGTGTTTTCTTTTTATTCTTCCAGATACTTTTCCACAGATAAGTGTTTGCACCGTGCACAAAAAGTGGAGTAGAATGGTACGAAGTGGGAAGAAGTGGAGATTCATCAAAAATGAGTATCTCCTTTCTCTTTTCACTCAATCGTTATGCTGATCGGCGAATACACACACACCATAGATGAAAAGAACCGTCTTTCGTTTCCGATGAAATTTCGCAAGGAGATGGGGAAGAATGTCGTGGTGACGCGAGGACTTGACCGATGCTTGTTCGTCTTTACAGAAAAAGAGTGGAAGCTGATCGCTGAAAAGCTTGCTTCCTCTTCAATGCTCCAGAGCGACGCACGAAGTTTCAATCGCTATCTCCTCGGAGGAGCGGTCGAAGTAGGTGTGGACAGCGCCGGCCGCATCCTTCTCCCGGATTTCCTCAAAGACAGGGCCGGACTTTCGGGGAAGGTTGCCGTCGTCGGTGTCCATACGCGGGTCGAACTTTGGGATGAGACAGCGTGGAAGACCTACAAGAAAAAAGTAGAACACGATGCCGATGCGCTCGCCGAGCGCCTCGGAGGGATCGGTGTCCTCTAGCCTTCATGCATATCAGCGTTCTTTTAGAAAGCTCCATAGACGCTCTCTCTCTCGCACCTGGTGACATAGTGATTGATGGCACCTTTGGCGGAGGAGGGCATACCCGAGCAATACTGGCAAAAGAATCTTCTCTTCGCGTAGTCTGTGTTGATCTTGATGAGGCAGCGCAAGAGCGGTTTGTTCAAGAGTTTGCCCAAGAGCCTCGCGCGCAGTTTGTTCACGACAACTTTGCGCATGCGAGCGCGATTTTGGCAGCAACAGGACAAACACATGCGACAAAGGTGCTCCTTGATCTAGGGACGAGCACGTTTCAGCTTCTGACAGATGAAAGAGGATTTTCGTTCAATTCTGATGCACCACTGTCGATGACCTTTTCCTCCTCGCTCTCCCGTACAGGATTTACCGCTGATGATATGATCAATCGCTGGTCAGAAGAATCGCTCGCCGACATTTTCTTCTATTATGGCGACGAGCGACGAGCGCGCACTATCGCAAAGGCGATTGTTGCTGCGCGGGCAGATGCTCCAATACGGACTAGTCGATCGCTTGCTGAAGTGATCGTCAGTGTTTCTCCGAGACGTTCGCGTATTCATCCTGCTACCAAGGTTTTCCAGGCAATCCGCATTGCTGTCAACGATGAACTCGCCGTTCTCGAAGAGGCATTGAATGCATGGTGGAAGTATCTTGCTCCACAGGGAAGAATTGCTGTCATTACTTTCCACAGTCTCGAAGACCGTGTTGTCAAACGCTGGGTACAGACCTTGTCTAAGGACGCTCCTGATGATATACGCGTTATCACCAAAAAACCTATCGTTCCCTCGCGTACAGAATTGTCATACAATCCTCGTTCTCGCAGCGCAAAGCTCCGTGTGGTCGAAAAAAGTTCACTTTCTTTTAT
>JADLEY010000004.1 GCA_020845875.1 Candidatus Nomurabacteria bacterium | reverse complement strand
TGGTATTCGGAGTTTGATAGGTGTCGCGAGATTGCTCCCTGTCGAAACCTTCCAGTGCTCTACCCCCATGGGGATCACATAACGCTAACCCTAAAGCTATTTCGGAGAGAACCAGCTATTACCAGGTTCGATAAGCTTTTCACTCCAACCCACAAGTCATCCGAATGCGTTGCACGACATACCGGTTCGGGCCTCCAGTGTGATTTCTCACACCTTCACCCTGCTCATGGGTAGCTCACCTGGCTTCGGGTCTTATGCATGCTACTTGACGCGCTATTCACACTTGGTTTCCCTTCGGCTTCGCGGTGTTCCCGCATTACCTTGCAACATGCATAAACTCGTTGGCTCATTCTTCAATAGGCACGCCGTGACGGATATAAATACCCGCTCCGACTCCTTGTAAGCATATGGTTTCAGTACTATTTCAATGTCCTCTCGGACTGCTTTTCACCTTTCCCTCACGGTACTAGTTCACTATCGGTCTCTACAATGTATTTAGCCTTACCAGTTAGTTCTGGCAGATTCCTCCCGGCTATTCGTGTCCGGAAGTACTCAAGAACAGTAGCAGAAAAGAGAAGTGTATTTCGATTACAGGACTATCACCTTCTGTGATGCTGGTTTCCAACAGCTTCATCTATACACTTCTTTTTTGACTTTTCTCGTAAAACGACGCTACTGCCTTACAACCCCTGCCCAACATGAGACACGCGGTAGCAAAAAGATAAATCTCTCTACTGACACGTGCCTCATGTTAGGCAGGTTTGGGCTCCTCCTCTTTCGCTCGCCGCTACTAAAGGAATGTCGTGCTATACAGCACATTGTTTTCTTTTCCTCTCGGTACTGAAATGTTTTACTTCCCGAGGTGCGCTCCGATGCATCTTATGTGCATCAGTGATAGAGGTCTACTCTATCGGGTTTCCCCATTCAGAAATCTCCGGATCAAAGGTCTGTAGGCACCTCCCCGAAGCGTATCGCCGCCTCCCACGTCTTTCATCGCCATGTAGAACCTAGGCATCCACCATATGCTCTTAATAAATTTCCTATTAGGAAATCTAGAAATCATGATTTTACATCTCCGCACACTCCACCGCTGGAGCATGCGTCGATCCCTGTCTCATCGCTACCTGCTGTGGGACTTCCCACGAGCGATGGACAGAATATCGTTTTCAAACAACGCACTTCGTGAACTTTTGGACAAAAAAACCGCCTGTAGGGCGGCGACCAGATAAATGGCGTGCGCCCGTTTATTTGGTGTTTGTCTGCGAAAACTTCATAAAGCCCGGAAAGTATATACCGAAGCCAAAAAGAAGTCAAGCACTCTAAGGTAAACGATTCCAGCCGCAGCTCCTTGAAGAAACTGCGGCTGGTGGCCTTGTCTATTTTTCCCGATCTGGCAACGGCGGGTGCTAACTCCACCACAAATGCCCATGTGAGCGCAGCCGCCGATGACAGACCACGAACCTCTCTAGTATGACAAACTATCTAGAAAAATCAACTTCCTTCTGTTCTCTGAAATACCAAAGCCCCCGTACGGGGGCTTTGGCGGGCATTTGTGTCGTTAAAAACTTGTGGAATCTAACTCACAAGGCGCAGTATAGCAGGTTGCATCACAAAAGTCAACTGTGCTACAGTCTCGTCGTGCACCAGAGAGACGCGCCGATCAGCAGAGTGTTCACATTCTACTGTTCGGTGAGGAAAGTCCGAACACTTCCCCGCTTCAGTGCGGGATACGTAGCGGGTAACCCCCGTCCGGGTAATCCGAGAGGTGCGAGCAGAGACGCCGATGCAGCAATGCTAGGGTTCCTTCGGGAATAGGTCTGTCGAAAGACAGAATTGAAACGGCAAAATCCTTACGCGAGTGCAAGGCCGTACTGGAGCAATCCTTTGTGCCGCTTGACCCTGCGAGCAATCGAAGGGCTAGATAAATGTCCCTCTCAAACAGAATTCGGCTTATGGTGCACGACCTTATCATCACGCCTCGCGAACAGCGAGGCGTGATGCGTTTGTAGAAGAAAGATTGACGAACGAGCAACACATGATATGCTGCGAAGAAACCAAACACTCACCAATGCACACAGAAAAAACCTTCATGGCACGCTTCCTTCTTTGGAAAGAGAAAAACCCTACCGGGAGCGAAGCAGATTTTTCAGCCGCAGCAGAAGCGGCACGAAACAAACATTCTATTACCCCACTGATTGTTGCCACCACTGATGGCACCATCATGTCGAAAATGAATTTTGAAGAACGCCGTCACTTTTCGGAGGAAAACAGAGGAAGTGCTTTCTTTTCAGGAACATGATCCACAAAAAAAAATCCGCAGCCTCGCTGCGGATTTCCTTTTTATCTATGCCTCACAACTGACGCACACATTGTCAGAAGCGATGAAGGTGATCTTTGGCTTCTTGGCATCTATTTCCTGGAGCTTCTTGCGGCCGAATTGCTGCGCAGCATTCATACTGTGTTGGTAGTAGAGCGTCTTGATCCCCTGTTCCCATGCATAGAGGTAGAGCGCATTGAGATCTTTTACCGGCATTGTCGGATCAATCATAATATTGAGTGATTGAGATTGGTCGATATACTTCTGGCGGACCGCCGCCTGATTGATAATTGCCTTCTGATCTATCTCGCTAAAGGTGCGAAATACTTTCTTTTCGTGGTCAGTAAGCCCTTCAAGATGTTGGACTGAGCCGTCGCCATCACGAATACTATCCCAGACTTCCCTTGTATTCATCCCTTTTTCTTCAAGAAGCGCCTCAAGTGTCGGATTTTTTATCGTCACCTTCATCTTGTCTACATCCTTCACAAAGGCATTGGACATGAGCGGTTCGATACTCTGTGATACCTGTCCTAAGATAAACGCACTCGAAGTCGTCGGAGCGATAGCCAATAGTGTAGTATTGCGGCGACCGTAGCCTTTGAGGATTTCTGGTTCGCCGTACTCCTGTGCCATCGCTTCCGATGCCTTATATGCACGTTCTTTGATTGTCTTGAAGATTTCTTCGTTGAGTTGCATCGCAGAGACACTGTCGAAGGGAATATTACTCTCCTGCAAAAAGGTATGCCAGCCGAGAACGCCGAGTCCGAGCGCGCGGTGCTCTTTGGCAAATTTATGCGCACGCTGCATGAAATGGAATGCAGAACGCTTCTGTTCATCCTCGCTATCGCGGAAACTCTCGAGACGCGTAATGAAGTCTTCGATGACAGTGTCGAGAAACATCGTGAGCGTCTCTACCGCATCGGTATCCTTCCATTCGTTGTAATGGCGCAGATTGATAGACGATAGGCAGCAGACAAATGAGAGGTCGTCGCTCGTCGGCAGACAAATCTCTGAGCAGAGGTTGCTTCCGTGAATGCGAAGCCCTTTATCCTTGTAAACGTCGACAGTGTTGTTGTTCACTGTATCGCTAAAGAGGATATACGGGTAGCCGATCTCAGTGCGGCGCTGGATAATCTTGGCCCAGAGTTTGCGCTTCTCCTGATCACCGTCTACCATTGCCTTGAGCCAGTCATCACCCACTGTCACCGCGTAGGTAGATTCTTGGATAGGGTGTCCTTCTTTTCCGATGCTGAGAAACTCATCGGCGTCCCCGTGCTCAATCGGTAGGTATGGTGCAACATGTCCACGTCTGACATTCCCCTGAGAGACAACATTGATAAGATTGTCAAAAAGTTCCATGAAGTGGACTGCGCCTGATGAATGACCGTTATCCTTGATGAGAGAGCCCCGCGGACGAAGTCCGCCGAAGTACGCAGAAGTACCGCCGCCATTTTTGGTCATCATGCCTATCTCAGCATGAGTATAGAGGATGCGAGACATGTCATCAGCAACATAGCTTCCGAAACAGCTAATCGGAAGACCACGAGTAAGGCCATAGTTGGACCAAATAGGAGAAGCCAGCGAGTAGAAACCGCGGGACATGTAATTATAAAACTTATCTGCAAAACCAGGCTTTTGAAGGTACCTCTCTGCGGTATCGGCAATCTCACGAATGCGCTCTTCGGCAGTCTGACTGCCGACAAGATAGCCTTTTGATAAGAATGTTCTGCTGTTTTCGTTGAGCCAATACATACGGTGATTCTCTTATTATCTACTAATCCTGCTGTTTCTCAAAATAGGTCGTCACTGGTAATACTTTTACTCTTTTTGTTGTAATTGATGGACTTTTTGTTGAAGAAATCTCCGTGCTTGGTAGCGATGACTTCGTCATAAAACCAGTCTGATTTCTCCAGGAGCTTCTCGTCTGTCTCGAAGGGTTTGGTGATACCAATGCTCTGGAGGGAGTTGTTGAATCGCCCCTTGATAAACTCCAACACTACTTCCTTTGAGATAAACTCTGGCTCCCCTTTTTCAAATATCCATTCGACTACCTGCTTTTCTGACTCGTACGCTTCTCGACACACATTCGTCACCGTCTCTTCAAAGACCTCGTCAAACCAATCTGGGTGCTCCTCTTTGATAATAGTGATGAGGTCGATCCCGAAGAGTCCGTGGATTTGTTCTTCCTTTGAAGTAGCTTCGACTGCATTGGAGATGCCCTTGAAAAGATTTTTATACTTATTGAAAGACATCATGATGAGAAACTGCGAAAAGAGCGAGACATGCTCAATAAAAAGCGAGAAGAGGAGGATGGACTGACTGTATTCTTTGTTTTCTTCGCTCCGTGCATGAGCGAGTGCCTTGTCGAGATATCGTACGCGGTTCATCAGAGCTGGCACTTCTCCGATAGATTGAAAGACTTCATTGAGTCCTAGTATTTCGAGAAGGTGTGCATACGCGTCGGTGTGACGTACCTCGCTCTCTGCAAAAGTTGCTCCTACCGCGCCAATCTCTGGTTTCGGAAGTTTCTTGTAGATGTCTCCCCAAAATGTTTTAACAGCGACCTCTATCTGTGCGATGGCAAGCATCGCATTCTTGATGAGGGAGCGCTCTGCTTCACTAACGTTGACTTTGAAATCCTGCACATCACTGACAAAGTTGAATTCAGTATGAATCCAGTACGAATGACGAATCGCACTGACATAATCGTACAGCTCTGGGTATTCGTAGGGCTTGAGCGGAACACGCTTCTTGAAAATGTCCCTTTTGCGCTCTTTTGCCCGTTCTTCGCGATACAAAATATATGATTTTGCTACTTCAAAATCCCCTTTTGCCGCAATTTCCTTCTCAACAATGTTTTGAATGTCTTCAACCTCAGGAACTTGTTCCTCTCCATACGTAATATCAAGGGTATGCATTACTCGATCGACAAGTTCTGAAAGTGAGACAATGTCGATGAGTACCTTGGAAGCCTGGTATGCACGAGAAATGGCCGACTCAATGCGTGATCGATCAAAATCTACCACCAAACCGCTCCTTTTTCGTACCGAAGTGATGGCCATGCCTGTGAAGAAGATTACCTACTAATGAAAATAATCTGCAGTATACAAAAGATGTACTCTCATCGAAAAGAAAAGGAGTAAAAAATCACCATTGAAAATAAAAACTCGGCGCCTGTAAAGCGCCGTGTCAGAAGAGACTGCTGTTGAGCCTCCATTTCGTGTCGGGAAAATTATTTTTGGAAAGATACCGATTGTCCCACGGTGATGTGGTGTGTACGAGCGAATCCAGATGGTACTTCGAGCACATATTGTGTGGAAAACTGCGGAGCAACCGTCGCAGGATAACTCTCAGGAGGAAGAGTATGGGTAATATCCGCTACTTTCCAATCGCTTGAGAGCCATATAATATCTATCGGATAGGTCATATCTTTCATCCAAAACGCAGGAAACCCTGCTGTATCAAAGAAAAAGAGCATTCCCTCTCCTTCAGGAAGCGAAATCGTGCCAGAGAGACCATGCTCGCGTTCTTGTGGTGTCTGAGCAAGTCGGACGGAAACCGATGGACCGTGTTTGAATATGAGTGTCGGACCATCAAAGTCCACAGACTTTGCCATTCTTACAGAAAAAAAGTGCTGGGCTACCACGAGCACTACAAACAACACCCCAATACCAATAATGATTCTTTTCATCACCTTTCTATTGCCTCATTCTACCATTCATGCGCTCATATGGGGCGCACCAATGGATTTTTGCACTCTTACCCTTGTGCAGGGAGTAGACATTAAGTCGCCTACCACAACTTCTTCGGCTCACGCCGAGATCAACCGTTTCAATCCTCTTCCGAAGAAGAGAGACTATCTCAATTTGAGTTAATCCACGACCAGCTTCCGCTAGCCGTGCCTTGTTACGACTTATTCCCTGTCACCGATCTTACCGTAGTCCCTGCGTATGCAGAGCCTTCGGGTACTACCAGCTCCCTTGAATTGACGGGCGGTGAGTACAAGACTCGAGAACGTATTCACCGCAGTTTGGCTGACCTGCGATTACTAGCGATTCCAGCTTCAAGGAGTCGAGTTGCAGACTCCTATCCGAACTAGGGCTACCTTTGGAGATTGGCTCGAGATCGCTCTCTCGCTACCCACTGTAGTAACCATTGTATTATGTGTGTGGCCCAAGATATCAAAGGGACATGCTGACCTGGCGTCATCCTCTCCTTCCTCCCAGCCCTCTATACACAATCTCTTATGTAGAGGGGGCTGGGCGGTCTTGCCTGACACTTGTAACAGACAACGAGGGTTGCGCTCGTTAGCCCACTTAAGGGAACAGTTCAAACCACGAGCTGACGACGGCCATGCAACACCTGCCTAAGAGTCTTG
>JADLEY010000003.1 GCA_020845875.1 Candidatus Nomurabacteria bacterium | reverse complement strand
TAGTTGTCAGGATCTTGTCCCACAATAGTAAAGAGTGCATTGGTGAGGTCATCAGTGTTGATGCCAACGCTTCCGTTTGAGTAGTGGATACCTCCAGTAGCTGATTGCCAATAGGTATCAGGCATTTCAACATAACAGTTGATATCTGTAGGTGGACAGCCGGGGTCTTGGGTTTGGTTTGGTGCAAAGGCTGCGTGGGTGGCAGTGCTAAGCAATAAGGTGAGTGTTATTGAGAGAGAGAGAGAGAGGAAGTGAGAGAGGAAGTGAGGGGTTTCATGGGGAAATTATACTATGAAAGCTTCTTCATGGCCAAACCGAGTGCGGTGGAAAACTCGGGACCAGTTACTTTGAGTACGCCTTTGAGGAAGACGGGTGATTCGATTTTTGCAAAAGGGTCAGCAAGCGTCACCTCTGCCGAAAACTGCGGCGCAGCATATTCGAGCAATCCTCGCGTCATTGAGCCGCCACCAGTAAAGAATATTTTGCCGATGTTTTTGTTGTAGCGCTTCTCATAGGCGAGCATAGTCGCATTCACCTCTTGGAAAATCGTCGCCAGATGCGTCTTGATGAGATCAGGCACACGTGGGTGCTCGGGGGTAGCAATGAGCCCATTGTCTTTTTTCACAGCTTCCGCTTTATCAAACGGCATTTCGAGTGCATGCGAAATAGCAAGCGTCATATCTTGAGAAGCATGATTGACGAGACGGAAAGTCTCGATGATACCGTGTTCGACAATGGTGAGCTTGGTCTTGGAAGCGCCGATGTCGACGATGAGCACAGGAAAAAGCTCGCGCGTCATTACAGAGCGGATATTGGAAAAGGCTTCGATTTCGAGCGATTCCATGGGGAGCTGGGTTTTCTGAAGGACTTGTGTGTATTTTACCAGCGTCTCGTTGAGTGTTGCGACCACAAGAATAGACATCTTTGCCTCGCCACCGCTTTCGCTTAACACGCGCGCTTCAGAGCCAGAGTCTTCACGACGCGGAATAACATACCAATCGAGCGAGACATCAGAAAGTGGCACAGGGATGAACTTCTTTGCCTCCGAGGGAATGACTGTCGGCAAATCTCTCTCTTCTACTTCTGCGGGCAATTGAATAATAAAAATAATGCACGACGCCGACGGAATACCGAGGACAACATTGGTGCTGGTGATATTCGTCTCCTTGAGAACATCCTTGAGTGCTTTGGCGAGTATCTCAGCATCGAGATTGACGACTTGTCCGATAATGCCATTTTCACCGTATTGTCCTAGTGCGAGTGCGCCGTACGTCTCAAGGACCGCTCTTCCATTCTCGCGACGCAGCGCGACGACCTTGATAGAAGAGGTGCCGATGTCGATGCCGACCGCCACATCTTCGACAGCTTTGCCGAAGAGTCCTGAAAGTGCCTTTTTGATGCCGGCAAGTATACTGTCCATAGTGTCAGTATAGTATATGTCATTTTTCTCTCTTTTTCACTCGCTCTTCTTCCCCCTCTCCTGCGCTTCGTGCGGAAAGCACGGCGAAGCACTGTGCCAGCAGTGTGCATTGCACCTTCCTTTCGCAGAGACACTCAATGATCGACGGTCGTTTGCGCTTTACAACTACCATCATCCGTTGATCGCGCGAGCAGTACGCACTCTCAAATATCATCGCCGGCGCGAGCTTGCTGAAGCGCTGCTGCAGCATGGAGCACCTCGTATCACAGAGTGGCTGGCAGAGGTACTGCAATCAGAGGCACCAGAACGCATCGTACTTGTACCGATACCGCAGCACCAGAGTAAGACGCGTGAGCGCGGATTTTCGCAAAGTCTGCTGCTCGCGCGCGCTCTAAAAAAAGCACTTGAGGGTGCAGAGGTGCGCATACTGCTGCGCAAATACCGCAGCACAGTGCCACAGGCACGATTGAAAAAGAGGAAAGAGCGCCTTGCCAATCTCATCGGTACGATGGAGGTGGACAAGGCGCTCGATCCCGCAACACTCTACCTTGTTATCGACGATGTCATCACGACAGGCGCAACCGTACAGGAAGCTCTGCGCGCACTAGGAGCAGGCGGTGCAAAACGTATCCTTGCTGTCGCGCTTGCGCACGGATATGCACAGCGACACTAAAATTAGTATTTCTACTTATCGCGATATTCCCAATAGTCTTGTACTTGAAGAATGCCGACAATGTTATAGGTATTCCAAAATGACTCTGGCATTTGCTCAGAAGTGAGGAGTGTTCCTTCAAAAGCGATACGTGTTCCTGTCTGATATCCGCCCTGCTTGTCGGTGGGAAGTTGTGAACCATCGAGACCATAGTAATTGCCTTCTATTGTTTCCACGCCGTATGTACATTCCATGGTTGTCGGACCACTAGTATCACGATGCGGCAGACAGACCACCTCCCCTTCGAGCACCGTCGTCTCTACAGGAGTCCCAGACTGACTATCCACCACCTCAGAGGCAGGCCGCTTTGTGCTGAAGATGAAGAATGCCGCAATTGCAAGTGCGATGAGTACCAAGAGCCATACCAGTGCATTTCCATGAGTATCATCATGTGGTTGTTTTTTGAATGTAGTCATACGCTGAGTATACACCTATTGTTCTTCCTCCGTATAATTGGGCTGCGGGATATCATTCCAGACGAGGAGTTTCCACACGGGGCGACGCAGGAAGCGCGTAGTACAGGTCATGATAGTGAGGCCAGCATTTTCGATAGGATTGAGATAAGAGAGTTTGTTGTACTCGGAGGCAGTGAGCTTCTTGCCGAGGAGCACGTAGCAGGCGATCATCTTGAGGAAGATGCTGTGCGTCACCGCGATGATACGCTGCTCGTGGCGATGCGAGAGATAGCGAAGGAGCTTCTTTGCTCGATCGCGCAAGTCGGTGAAGTTTTCTTCATCGCTGTAGCGCAGGTCGTCGTCATGGAAACCGTTGTCAATACGGTCAACAATGCGTCGCACCGCTATCTCATCGCGCGAATGCCCGATGATTTCTGAAGGATTGCGCCGCTCTTTGAGTAGGTCAACGACTTTGATATGGCTGATATCGAGCTCTTTTGAAATGATGTCCGCCGTCTCAAGTGTGCGCTGAAACGGACTCACCAGCATCACCTGCGGCTTGCCCTTGTGTTTGGGAAACTTCTTTGCGGTGATAAGTGCCTGCTCACGCCCTTTGTCAGTGAGCGATCCTTCGGCCCCTTGACGAATGCCTTTTGCATTCAAAATGGTCTGCCCGTGACGGACGAAATAGATGATTTTTGTCGACATAGTATTCCCTCTATAGTACCACTGCCGCTTTTCTAGAAAAAACTCTTCGTTTGTGCTACATTCTTCGTACTGGAAACAGTAATGTAGACGTGGCTATAGAAAGCAAACTGCTTTGCTTTCTATCCGGTCCTGAGTGAAAGCGAAGGAACAGTCGTTGGAAGCGTTATGCGAGCCGACTG
The DNA here is from genome assembly GCA_020845875.1 of Candidatus Nomurabacteria bacterium. Classification (GTDB taxonomy): domain Bacteria; phylum Patescibacteriota; class Minisyncoccia; order Phycocordibacterales; family UBA9973; genus UBA4124. Next base: position 6,337 of record JADLEY010000003.1, on the reverse strand, counting down.
TAGGTAGTGTTCGAGCAGGGCACGAAGACATTGTCGGAATAAAAGTGAAAATTTTATGGAGACGTGGCTGAGTGGTCGAAAGCACCTCACTGCTAACGAGGCAAGGGCTTTAAAACCCTTCGACGGTTCGAATCCGTCCGTCTCCGCAAAAGTTCCAAATAAATGAACTCAAAACTCAGTTCCCAAATCTTAAGTGATACACTGAAATCATGAAGGCAAAGACTACCGACCCTACATTACTCACCACTATTCCTGGTGTAGGAAAATCAGTCTCACGCGATTTACAAGATATCGGTATCAGACGCGTCGCTGATCTAAAAGGCAAAAATCCTGAGCGGCTTTATTGCCGATCAAATGAACACGCAGGTGCTGTACAAGATAGATGCCTCCTCTATGTCTTTCGATGCGCAGTTTATTATGCTGAAGGAGGCAGAGATTCAGAAAAATTGAAATGGTGGAATTGGAAAGAGACTCGACCGCTCGCCAAAAAATCTCGCACTCGTGGTAGGATGAGTAGACGACAGTATGCATAAGACGTTTTCCCAAGGCACAGTGCACGCGCTCCCCGAAGATTTCCGTGCGATGATTGATGCTTCGCCCAAAGTATATGCGCTATGGGAAGACATCACGCCGCTAGCTCGCAATGAATGGATTTGCTGGGTAACGAGTGCAAAGCTACAAGAGACGCGAGAGCGCCGCATTGGTATCGCGAAATCAAAGATGCTCTCAGGTGAGCGGCGCCCGTGCTGCTGGGCAGGCTGCCTGCATAGAGAGAAGAAGGGTTAAGGCAGTAGTTACATCGCGAGCTTTGCGGTAGCGGCAGGAGCAACTGCGGGCATGCGGCGAAGTTTGTGGTACGAGCGATATGAGAGAATAAGGAATACGATGAAGGCGACTGGCATCAGCAGACTGACCGAAACACCGCCCACTATCAAGAGACTCAAGAATGTAAACACAAAATCAAAGCTGAAGCCAGCGTAGACCCACTCTTTTGCATTGCCCTTCACTTGCGGAAGGATAAGACCGACTGCACCTACCACTTTGAATATCGCGAGCAGCGTACCGAAATAGTCTGGGTAGCCGAGGCTACGAATCCCCTCTTTTGCAAGCTCTGTGTGAGAAGTAAATGCGACGAGTATTCCCTCAAAAATGAAGATAGCGAGCGTAGAAACCCAGTAAACAATTTTTGTCTTTTTCATACGAGAAGCGGCTTAGTGAAATACCATCTGATCAAGTGTGTCTGCCTCAGCGATCCATTCAGCAACTGTCTCTGTACCAGGAAGACGATTGACAAGGTTGCGACGTTCGTTTATCTCTGCAATCTTTTCTGCGAGATTATCCGCATTGCGGGTCGCAAGTTCTTTTACCGTATCGACGCCTGCTTCCTCGAGGAGATCGGCATACTCTTCGCCGATACCAGTGACACGCATGAGATCTGCGCGATTGACCCATGACAGGAGCATCTTTTCACTAAGATCAGCTTCTGTTGCTACCCCTTCGCGGCCGCTCTTCTCTCCGCAGCGGCGCAGGAGGTCATCGGTCGTTTGAATGTCGACCGCACGGAGCTTCTCTGCGTATTCCGGACCAATTCCTTCAATTTCTTCTATTTTGTATGACATAAACACAACTCTTTTCTTTGTTTGAAAATAATGGGCGCTGTAATAGCGCTTTAAGTATACCATGTTCGTTTGATCAGAACACCGAGATAGCTAGTATACATACCTCCTTGTGATGACGTATACTCTACATACATGCACACGACTCCAGACAAGGCACGCATCGAACAGTTTTCTGACGGGGTATTTGCGATTGCTATTACCCTACTGGCTCTCGAACTCCACGCGCCGCAACTACTATCGTCATCACTTGCCGGAGGACTACGCGAATTGCGCCCTCTTATTCCCAACATACTCACCTTCGCAACCTCGTTTCTGACGATTGCTATCTTTTGGGTCAATCATCGCCAGCTCACCCAAGATATTGGCCTCATTAGGCGACGACTGGTCTGGATGAATGTTCTCCATCTCCTTTTCATCACCCTCATCCCTTTTGCCACTGGCGTTATTAGAGAAAATCCTGACCGTTCACTGGCAGTGATGACTTATGCGTTTGTCCTCTTTGCAGGCAGTATTTCCTTTAGTATCTTACGGTATTATATTCACCGAAGCGTCGGCGAGACCCACATTCCGCTTGGACGCTCTCTTATCGGACCGATTGTCTACGCGCTCGCTATTGCCGTTGCTCCTTCTGCGCTTCCGCTCTCTTACGCTCTCCTGCCAATACCGGCACTCCTCTACTTCCTCCCCAAAAAACGTACCCATCCTCTCGGGACTTCTAAGGAGTAGCGTCTTACGAGCGCTCGTGCTACACTGAAGGTATTGTAATGTCTCCTCGTTCTCGGTGCGTTGCAAGTTTGAACAGTAAGTAGAACACCCCATACATGCAAAATAAAATTTTCGTTGGAAGCATCAGTTTCAAGACCACCAATGATGGTCTCCGAGACCACTTTGCACAAGTCGGCACTGTTACCAGCGCTACCGTGCACATGGACAAAATGACTGGTCGCTCTTCTGGATTTGGATTCGTAGAATTCTCTTCTGAAGAAGAGGCAAAGGCTGCAGTAGAAAAGCTCAACGGCGTTGAGCTCGACGGACGCCCGCTCTTTGTCGACATCGCTCGACCAAAAGCAGAAGGCTTCAAGCGAAACTAACTCCTTCAACAAACACCGCCCCTAGAGGGCGGTGTTTGTTTTATATCTCTTGCGCTTCGCTGTTTCGTGGTACACTGTGCATATATGCATATTCGTCATTCTTTTGCCAAGCATCCTTTCCGTTCTCTTGCACTCCTTATCGTCAGTGTTATGTTGCTTGTCAGCACCTATACCAAATTTGCTGGTACCACAAGCGCTGTCTCACTTTTCGACAACCTCAACCTTCTCCCCTACATGAAAGCATTCGCCTTGGTGCAAATTATTATTCTTTTGTGTCTCTGGTGCCGCTCAAGCCGTCATTTTGGTTTGTTGCTTGCCAGCGCTTATTTCGGCGCAGGCATCGTGATGCTCCTTTCTCTCGGACAAAATCCTCTTCTCCAGGTTATCCTTCTTTTTCTCATATGGGCAATCGCGCTCGTTCGTCGAAACCACTGCGGTCACTGCTGTGACTGCGGCAAATGTTCTCTCAAGGACAATGCTACTGCGAACAAATGCAACTGTGGAAAGCCCGGCTGCCGATGTAAAGAAGGTGCCTGCCCCTGCTAACCGCCTATGGCGACCATCACCGATAGTCTCGACTCCCTCTTTCGACTTTCAAAAGAAGTACGGATAGGTCTACAGCGCCTCGGCATTGAGACGCTCCGCGATCTCCTCTTTCACTTTCCGGCTCGCTATGCTGATTCGTCTCGCTATATTTCTATTAGCAATCTCACTGAAGGCGCTGATGTCACGATTCGAGGTGTGATAAAAAAAATAGCAGCAAAGAAATCGTTTACCTCGCGCGTACCAATGACAGAAGCTGTTGTCGAGGACGTGAGCGGCACTGTCAAAGTCATCTGGTTTAATCAGCCCTATCTGGCCAAGATGCATCCTGTTGGAAGTTCGATAGAGCTCACCGGCAGAGTATCAGCCCACAAGGGAATGTTAAGTGTCATCAACCCCAGCAGCAAAGAAGAACGTGCCCTCGCTATCGACAGTCACGACACGCTCTTTGGTGGCATTGATACGGGAGACGTCCTCACTCCTATCTATCCGGAAACAAAAGGTGTCTCAAGTGAGTGGCTGCGCCATGCAGTTGCGCGCGTGTTCAAAGCTCTCCCGCAAATCGATGAATACCTCCCGTCCGAAATTCTTTCACGTTATTCTCTCCCTAGCCTACGCACAGCATTGGTATGGATACATACACCACACACTAAGGAAGACGCGCTCAAGGCACGCAAACGATTTTCATTTGATGAAATCTTTTCACTTAATGTCTCTCGCCAAAAAGAGCGCTCGCTTCTCTCCCGTATGCAAGCCTATGCGATCGATCCTTCGTCGGTAGACCTCGCCTCATTTCAAAAAAAACTCGGTTTCCCGCTCACGGGCGCACAGAAGCAGGCAGTGCAACACATCAGTGCTGACCTTGAAAGAGACGCTCCGATGTCTCGTCTCCTCGAAGGAGATGTAGGAAGCGGTAAGACCGCTGTCGCAGCACTCGCCGCATATCTTACCGTCATGAATCGCCCCTTTGCAAAAGGGACAAAAGACAAACAGGCCTTTGGCAATCTCCAAGTCGCCTACATGGCGCCGACCGAGATACTTGCAACGCAGCAGTTCGAGTCGTTTATCGAACTCTTCAAAGGCACTGGTATCCAGATTGCTCTCCTCACAGGTAGCGGCGCTCGAAAATTCCCCACCAAAATCGCTTCCAGTCAGACACTGTGGACGCCTATCTCAAAGACACAGCTCAGGAAATGGATTGCAAACGGTGAAATCCCTATCGTCATAGGTACGCACACACTTATCCAAAAGAGTCTTGAGTTCAAACACCTCGCACTTGTCATCATTGACGAACAACATCGCTTCGGACTTTCCCAGCGCAAAGGTCTTGCAAAAAAGGACTCTCATTTTCCGCATCTTCTCTCTATGACCGCAACACCTATCCCTCGCACACTCGCGCTCACCGTCTACGGCGACCTCGATCTCTCCGTGCTCGACGAACTACCCAATGGACGCCGACAAGTCATCACCGAATTCGTCTCAGACGCCAAGCGCGAAGCGATGTATGATTCGGTACGCGCTGCGCTTAAGGAAGGACGTCAGGCATATGTCATCTGTCCTCGTATCGACGAACCCGATCCGACGAAACAAAGCGCCTTGCAAGCGACCTCTGTCGAAGCAGAAGCAGCACGCCTCGCCAAAGACGTCTTCCCCACCTATCGCATCGGCACCCTCCACAGCAAAATGACAAAACAAAAAAAAGATGATGCGATGACAGCCTTTGCTGTACACAAGACCGATATTCTCGTTGCCACTTCTGTCGTCGAAGTCGGCGTCAACGTCCCCAATGCGACCGTCATTATCATCGAAGGAGCCGAACGCTTCGGACTTTCCCAGCTTCATCAGCTCCGCGGCCGCGTGCAGCGCTCCAGCCATCAGTCCTATTGCTACCTCTTTGCTGAGGCAAAGAGCGACAAGACACGCGAGCGCATGAAGCTCTTTGCTGCTGCCAAAAACGGCTTCGAGCTCGCAGAATACGACTTGCAGCTGCGCGGCACCGGCGAACTCACCGGTGCGCGCCAGTGGGGTGTCTCTGATATCGGCATGGAAGCGCTGCGCAATCCTAAACTCGTCGAAGCAGCGCGCGAGGCAGCCCGCGCGCTCATCACTGCTGACCCCGACCTCACAGCATACCCGCTCCTCGCTGCACGCATCGCTGCTACTGATGTGCATGGTGAATAGTACGAAAGAGTTTATAGGCACTGCCATGCGAGAGCATTCCTGTGTACGAAGCGACTGTGGCTGCAGTAGGTGATTGTGTAAGGTGCTTCATCATTCTCCGCATCGTGCCTCATATGGCAAAATTGCACCGAGCGACTGTCGGTGAGCGCATCGGTGTGCTATTTCTCGATATCATCGAATCAGCATACCATGCGTATTACGCAAGCGTCCAAGAAAAGCTCCCCATTATCGTTACAACGCTCAAGAAAACAGAAACTCTCAAACTTCTTGTCACTGTTGCATGGGAAGGCAAGCTTATTCAGACGGGGCACTTCTCACAACTCACCGATGCGCTGCAAGAAATCAGCAAAATGCTTAGCGGGTGGAAGCGCGGTATTGAAGCAAAAAGAAAACCGGAGTGATAGACTCCGGTTTTGTTCATCGTAGAATTGTTTCTGAGGAACCCAACCCGATAGCCATAGTCGACAAACCACGTATCGTCGGGAATAACCCAATTCACGTTGAGATTAAGCTTGCCGTCGCCATAACGACGACCGACGAGCTCGAGCGGAACACCGTTGCTATTTACATCAGTGAGGTAGATGATGAGTGCTTTTTTTGTTTCATCAAAATAGCCACTCGTTAGTTCTGCTGTCATACGCTCGATGGCCTGGGAGCGTGGGAGTTTCAATGCTGTTTTAAGCATTTCTCTCTCCGTTGTGTTTTTCTCCAGCATGGTAATGGTGCCTTGTGAGAAGTCACCGTCAATCACTGTGAGATTGCCTGGCCATGTGAAAATATCACTGTCGACACCGTATTCGTTGTCGTAGTACAAAGGAAAGCTTTTTTCCTTTGCTACTGAAACGAAAGCGTTGGTGAGGGAGTGGAGGGTTCTGAACCCAAATTGACGATCAAGCTCTTCCT
>JADLEY010000002.1 GCA_020845875.1 Candidatus Nomurabacteria bacterium | reverse complement strand
GCCCTAAATATAGGGCTTTTTAAGTATTGACAAATTTATATATTTATGATACGATGTAAATAGTTCTTCACCAAAACAATAAAAAATGAAAAAGATAATTATTTTCTTTATTCTAATTCTTTTTGCTCTTGCGGTTGCAGCTTTTTATTGGTCAATAAAAGATCCCAGCAGATCATTTATTGAATATTTCCAGGCGCTTTTTATAAATGGTAATTGGAAAATAACATTGGTAATGGTTTGTTTTGCAACCCTTGCTGGGTTCTGTGCAATTGGCGGATCTCCGTTTACAGCAGAAAATAAGAGTTAGTGTAAGAGTAGTTTTTGCAAGAAGGCTTGATTTTAGATCAGGCTTTTTTTATTGCCCAGATTTGGTAGAATGCAGGTACTATGGCATCCATTGCAGAACTCCGGGACGAACGACTGAAGAAGAAGGCGATGTTGGAAGAGAAGGGGATAGACGCCTATCCTGCCGAAACGAACCGCACCGACACTATAGAAGTCTTTTTGGATCGTTTTTCCCTGTACGAGCAGGGCAAGGATACGGTGACGCTGGCAGGGCGGATCATGAACAAGCGAGGGCAGGGCGGACTGACATTCGTGGATATTTTTGATGGTACCGCAAAGGTACAGCTGGTATTCAAGGCAGACGATATGGATGCAGATGCCTATGCTCTCTTCGTCGATATGAGCGACACAGGAGACTTCATTGAGGCGACGGGCAGTGCCTACACTACACAGCGCGGTGCGCAGAGCCTTCTGGTGAGTAATTGGAAGATGCTGACCAAAAGCCTGCGGCCTATTCCTGATAGCTGGTATGGCCTGAAGGATGACGATGAGCGTCTGCGTCTGCGCTATCTCGATATATTGCAGAGCGATGAACTGCGCGACCTTTTCAAAAAGAAAGCACTTTTTTGGCAGTCGGTGCGGCACTTTTTGGTAGGAGAGGGGTTCCTTGAGGTAGAGACGCCGACGATTGAAGTGACGACAGGCGGAGCAGAAGCGCGACCATTTCGTACGCATCACAACGACTTTGATCTGGAAGTATACATGCGCATCTCGGTAGGTGAGCTGTGGCAGAAGCGTCTGCTTGCGGCGGGGTTTCCGAAGACATTTGAAATAGGACGTGTCTATCGCAACGAAGGCAGCAGCCCTGACCACCTGCAAGAGTTTACCAACGCAGAGTTTTATGCGGCGTACATGGACTATCATCAGGGCATCGAGTTTGCCGAGCGGCTGCTTAAGACAGTAGTCGAAGAGACCTTCGGGACGCTCCAGTTTACGACGCGTGGACATTCATTTGATTTGTCGGGCACATGGAAGCGCATTTCGTATGTAGACACCGTACAGAAGATGACGGGTGTGGATGTACTCACAGCAAGTGATGAAGAGATGCGGGGCAAGCTCGCAGAGCTCGGTGTCGCGTATGAGGGTGCCAATCGCGAGCGTCTTACTGACACCTTGTGGAAGTATTGTCGCAAGCAGATCGCGGGTCCGCTCTGGTTGACTGATGTCCCAAAGATTGTCTCTCCGCTCGCCAAAGCACACCCTGACAATCCTGCACTCACTCAGCGCGTACAACTCATTATTGCTGGCGCGGAATGCAGCAACGGCTTCGCCGAGCTCAATGACCCTGTCGATCAGGCAGCGCGCTTTGACCTACAGCAGATGCTCCTCGAAGGGGGAGACGAAGAGGCAATGATGCCTGACCGTGAATTTGTCGAGATGCTTGAGTACGGCATGCCGCCAGCCTTCGGCTTCGGCTTCGGCGAGCGCTTCTTTGCTTTCCTCGCCGACAAACCACTGCGCGAAACACAGCTTTTCCCGCTCGTAAAGCCAAGAGAATAATTATTCAATTACTGTCCCTGAAGGAGTATCTTTGACTTCGTAGCCGAGAGATTCTAGTTCGGCACGAAGTGCATCTGAGGAAGCGAAGTCTTTGGCAGTGCGCGCAGCATCACGTTTCGCGATGAGAGAGCGCGCTACTTCTGTGATTTCGAGCTTGGGCACTTCTTTCAATCTCAGTCCGAGCACCTCGTCCATGTGCAATAGAGTCGCCCATTTGTCTGCTTCGGAGAGAGAAGTATCGCCGAGCAGCTCCCAGACAGTCGCAAGTGCTTTTGCAGTGTTGATATCATCACAGAGTGCTGCAGTAAACGCATCGGTCACCACTTGCTGTGCTGCGCCTTCTTCTGTGTGCGTACGAGCAAAGCGCTGCAACTTTTTGAGCTGTCCATCAGCACTCGTCAATGCCTCCCAGGTGAAATTGAGCGGCTTGCGATAGCTCGTCTGCATGACAAGGAGTCGTACCGCGAGCGGATCGATATTTTTTGCATGAATGTCTTCGATAGTATAAAAGTTGCTCTTTGATTTCGACATCTTTTCACCGTCTACCGTAAGGAAGTCATAATGCACCCAGAAGCGCACAAATTCATGTCCTGTCGCGCACTCGCTCTGCGCAATCTCGTTTTCGTGGTGAACAGGAACATGGTCAATGCCACCGGTATGGATATCGATCGTTTCGCCCAGATATTCCATAGCCATAGCAGAACACTCGATGTGCCACCCAGGAAAGCCTTCTCCCCACGGAGAATGCCAATACATCTGATGATCAGCAAATTTGCCGATACGCTTGAACCAAAGTGCAAAGTCTGCAGGGTGGCGTTTTTCAGGATCGGTAACCACATCATCACGTACACCGGTTTCCTTGTCGGAGAGCTTTTGTCGTGAGAGCTCGCCGTAGTGCGCGTCTTTGGAGACATCGAAATACACTGCTTGTGCTGTCTCATAGGCAAACCCTTTTTCCACAAGTTTTTCATTGAGCGCAATCATCTGTGGGATATGATCAGTGGCCTTTGGTTCGATAGTTGGAAAGAGGACATTGACTGCGCGCATTGTTTCGTGGAATTCTCGGGTATACATTGCAGCGATATCCCACACTGTTTTTCCTTCACGCTTAGCGCCTTTTTCAATTTTATCTTCACCTGTCTCATTTTCATCTCCAGTGAGGTGTCCGACATCGGTGATATTCATCACATGCTTCACGTTGTAGCCAAGCAGGATAAGAGTGCGGCGCAGGATATCGTCACCGATATATTTGCGCATGTGTCCAATGTGCGTCTTGTCATAGACAGTCGGACCGCAGGCGTACATCGTCACTGTCGGTGCAGCAAGAGGCGCAAAGAACTCAAGTGAGCGAGATTTTGTATTGTAGAGAGTTAGAGCCATTTTCGTAGTTTGAAAAAGAGGAACATAAGAAATGCAATAAAGAACATTAACACTATAACCAGGAAGAAGTCTGCTCTCTCACGGATAAACACAAGGTTTTCTGTGGTATTCATACCAAAAATACCTGTGATGACAGTCAGGGGTACCATGACAAAGGTGAGGATGGTAAACGTGCGCATGGTGTCATTGGTCTTGGTCGACAGGAGTGAATCGTTGGTACGCTGGAGTTCGGCCAAGGTATCACGGTGACTCTCGAGGAGGGTGTGAACTTTGTTGTAATCTGAGGTAATCAGATCTGCGTAGTGCACATAGGCACCGCCAAAGAGGTGTACACTTGCTGACTCATACGAATGCAATACATCGCCATGAAAGCGAAGTGAGCGTTTGAAATCAAGGAGCCGTCGGCTCATACGCGATATTTCTTTGACCATCTGAGCTTCCTTGCCTTCAAAGATGCGCTGTTCGATATGTTTGATCTTTTCTCCCATCAGCTCGAGTTCATGGAGTGATCGATGATAGAAATGACGCATCATTTCCATAAATATGTAGCCTGATGGGTACGTCTTTTTTTCATCAGGGCCAAAGAGTCGCTTTTCAAAAACTGATGCAAATTGATGAAGGGGATCAATGAGGTTGTAGCGTACGGTGATGACAAAGTTGCTTCCCAATAAAAAGTCGACCTCTTGTTCGCTCGTTTTCTCTCCATTTCCTGCTGCATCAATAGGGAAGTGAAGAATGACGTAAATAAAGGCGTCATAGGTATCAACGCGTGCACGGAGTGTGTTGGTGAGCATTTCCTGTCCTGCGACGGCAGGGAGTGAAAACTCTTCGAGAACATGAGCAATCTCTTCATTGTTGGGAGATTCGAGGTCGACCCACGTCACACCGTTGTAGTTATATCGGGCAATCATTGCTCATTAGTATACGAAGAAAAAGGGGTCAGGGGAAGGAGGTTGCAAAAAAGGCGAGGATAGGGTATAGTGTGCCTCTATCCAACGTGCTATGGCGACTGCAAAAAAGACAACCAAATCAGCTCCGAAGAAGACCGTAAAAAAGGCGGTGCTCGACGATTTTGCAGTGATTGCTACTGGTGGTAAGCAGTATCGCGTCTCTGTCGGAGAGCTCATCACTATCGAGAAACTCCCTGGTGAATACAAAAAAGGTGATACAGTCTCTTTTGATCAGGTACTCCTTGTTCACAAGGGCGGCACGACCATCGGTACGCCTACTGTCTCTGGTGTTACAGTAGCTGGCGAAATCGCTGTCGTCGGACGCGCTCCCAAGGTGACCGTCATCAAGTACAAGCAGAAGTCCCGCTACTTCAAAAAAAATGGTCACCGCCAGCCATACCTCAAGATAAAAATCACGAGCATCAAATAAAATCTCCCGCAAAACGGGCGTTTTTATTCTCTCTTCTTTAGCGACGCATTGAGTGAGGCGAGATCGGCATATTCGAGTTCCGCGCCAGTGGAGAGACCGCGGCCTAGACTGGTGATACTGACAGGATATGCGGCAAGCATTTCTCGCACAACCGAGTCGGTGTGTTCGCCATTGGGAGTGACAGGGAAAGCGAGGATGACCTCATACGGCTGGGCGCTCTCTTTTGCAATGCGCTCTTTGAGGAGGGCAATATTGGTATCGCCCAGCACTGTCTTTTGAACGATAGGGATGAGGCCGCCAAGTACAAAGAAGAGTCCACGATAATCGGTCTGGAGCAAGCTCTCGATGTCCTGACTTTTCTCTACGACAAGGAGGGCACTGCTGTCACGAGAGGTATCGCTACAGATACTGCAAACACCATTAGTACCTTCGTAGATACGCAGACATTTGCTGCAGGTCGCTGAGAGCGAGCGGGCAGTCGTGAGTGCTTGTGCGAGAGTACGCGCATAGCTTTCGGGCTGGGTAAGGATGAAATAGGCGAAACGCTTGGCCTGTCGCTGTCCGATGCCGGGAAATTTCAAAAAGAGTTTTGCGAGCTGTTCGAGCTGGTTTTGCATAGATTAGAAATCGTCAATTGATGTCGGTGTATACGAAGCGTGCTGCTTGTCGATAGAGACAAAGCTGGTCGTCTTCATATCAAAGAGGAGCTTGACCGAGCCGACAGGGCCGTTGCGGTGCTTTTCGATAAGGACTTCGGTAATGTTGTCCTTTTCTGCCTGATCTTTGTATCGGTCTTCGCGATGGAGGAACATCACAAGGTCGGCATCCTGCTCGATAGAGCCCGAGTCGCGCAGATCGGAGAGGCGGGGTTTGCCGCCGCGACTCTCGACCGCACGCGAGAGTTGCGAGAGTGCGAGTACGGGCACGTCGAGCTCGCGGGCGAGCTGTTTGAGCGAGCGGGAGATTTCAGTCACCTGATTGACCATACTGTCGTAGTTTTTGGTTGTGGTCATGAGCTGGAGATAGTCGACGACGATAAGCTCAAGGCCGTGCTCTGCTTTGAGGCGGCGCGCCACTGAGCGCATCTTGACGATAGAGTTGCCTGCCTGATCATCGATGTAGATAGGGGCCTTCTGGAGGCGCGCCGCCGCTTCCTGCAGAGCAGTGAAATGGTGGCTTCCGAGCCCGTGACCAGTGCGGATGCTCCAGGCGTCCACATGCGACTCCGCCGAGAGCATACGCTGCACGAGCTGGTTGGCGCTCATTTCGAGCGAGAAGATGCCGACGGGGCGGCCGGAGAGCGCGACATTTCGCATGATGTCGAGTGCAAACGTCGTCTTTCCCATACTCGGCCGCGCCGCGAGAATCACCAGATCTGACTTTTGCAATCCGGCAATAAGATTGTCAAGATCGGGATAGCCGGTCGGCACGCCGCGCACTTCATCTTTATTTTCGTGCAGGTGTACGATTTGCTCCATGGTCTCCACCAGAGAGCCTTTGATAGAAACAAACGCATTTTTTACATTGAGGCTGGAAGAAATACGAAAAATATTTTTCTCCGCGGCATCGAGAATCGAAGCAGCATCCATATCGTTTTCTTCATAGGCCAGTCCGGCAATCTGCTCGGAAGCGTCGATGAGTGAGCGAAGAATGAATTTCTTGTACACAATCTCGGCGTAGTGGCGAATGTTCACCGTCGAGGGAACATTGCTCATGAGTTCATTGAGATAGGTGTTGCCGCCGATTTCACCAATGGTCTTTTTCTCCTTCATTTTTGCCGAGAGCGAAAGTACATCAATCGGCTCACCCTTCATTGAGAGCTCGAGAATAGTCTGGTAAATGATGGCATGCTTTTTGGCGTAGAACATCTCGGCGATGAGCATGTCCACCACTTCGTGAATTGCTGCAGGGCGAAGCATGAGCGCGCCAAGGACCGCCTGCTCGCTTTCGAGGTGGTGCGGCGGGATGCGTAGATTGCTGAAAGGGGATACTTTTGCCATAGGTGGCTTCATTGTACCAGTCTGCCGCCCCTTACAAAAACCACTATTTTTGGTATGATTTGCACATGCTATCCACATCTGCAAGCTCCAAAAAGCGCCTTCTCTCGGGCATCAAGCCCACCGGCCGCATCCATATCGGCAACTATTTCGGAGCCTTGAAGCAGTTCGTTGACCTGCAGGACAAATACGAAGCGTTTGTGATGGTGGCAAACCTACACGCACTCACGGGGCTACCGACCAAGGAGGAGCTCATCGACGACACTAGAAATCTCATCCTCGATTATTTTGGGGCAGGGCTTGATCCGGAAAAAATCACACTCTTCAAGCAGTCAGATGTGCCTGCACATACTGCGCTCTCATGGATACTCAGCAATTTCGTTACCCCAGCATATCTCGAACGTGCGCATGCATTCAAGGATGCGGAGGCGAAAAAAAAAGAAGTAAACGTCGGCACATTTACCTATCCCATACTTATGGCATCTGACATAGTGCTTTACGATAGTGACGTGGTGCCGGTAGGGAAGGATCAAAAACAGCATATCGAGTATGCTCGCGACATCGCGCTAAAGTTCAACAATCAGTATGGAGAATTGTTCAAGCTCCCGAGTGAACTTATTATCGAAAGTGTAGAGACCGTCCCCGGAACGGATGGACAGAAAATGAGCAAGAGCTATGGCAATACGATTCCACTCTTCGGTACCGACGCAGAAATCACCAAAGCGGTTATGAGTATTCCTACCGACTCTCGTGCTCCGGATGAGGAAAAAAATCCTGACGATTTGATCTTGTATCAGATTCACAAACTCTTTAATTCAAGCGCGGAGCTCAAGGCACGCTACGCAAAAGGCCTCGGCTACGGCGATGCAAAAAAGCTGCTCGTCACAGACATCATCGCCTTTGTCGCGCCAATGCGCGAACGCCGCAAGAAGTACGAGGACGACCCCACGCTCGTCGACGAAATCCTCGTCCGTGGCGCCATGCGCGCAAATGACGTAGCAATGGCAAAACTCCGTAGGGTATATGAGGCAATAGGGCTTACTTCATGAGCGCACAAGAAACCCAAGAAAGAGAAAAAACGGGGGCGGTATTTCAAACCTCAAAGAAGGCCTTTCTGCTCGGTTTCAAATTTGAGCCCGCACTCATGACCAAAGTGGTGGTCATTGGTGTAATCATTACCGCTCTAGGACTTCTCCAGCTGACCTCTTTCTCAAAAGTGGTGGATGAGATTGTTTCTATCAAGCAACAAGGCGGTGCCTTGACGAGGACATTGTTTATTCAGATGGGGATACTCGCATTTTCTTTCTTAACTCCGGCAATTTTGCAAAATTTCATGAGCCGATTTGTGCAGGGGATGCGGCTCCGCTATATCAGCCGCACAAACATACTGCGCATTGATACTTTTTCGAAGCTCGATGTCAGCACGATTGAGGGTACCGAATTTCAAACCAAGCTCGAGCGCGCTCAACAGTGGGGCGTCGGCACCTTGCCAAACCTTGCCTTACTGGTGGTGAACGTCTTGAGAGATGCTATTGAATTTACGATTTCTGCAATCATTTTGTATAGCATCAATCCACGGCTTGTTCTCCTCGCGATTATCAGCAGTCTGCCGGTCTATTTCTTGCAGAAAAAGTATTCGTATCAGTTGTATAGTCTCTATCACAACAGAACAGATGAGGCGAGGATTGCAAACGATCGAAACTCTTTTTTTACCAACGCAAAAAAGATGGTGGAAGTGGTACTGTTTCAGCTCAGTGCACGATTTAAAAAGGAGGTTGAGGAGGCAAACGAAATTTTTGACAACAAAGTACTTGACGTCCACAAGCGCCGCTCGGTCGCAACGATTGCCTCCGATGTGCTGGGCGTCCTCTGCCTTTTGATTGCAATATCACTGGTAGCGCTCCAGTTTATGCATGGCGCAATTCTTGTCGGTTCGCTCCTTCTTGCATTTACCGCCTACAGAAACTTTACCGGTGTTGTACGGACTTTCTATAGCGACCTAACACAGATCGAAGATCAGGCGCGCTACTCCAAGCGATGGCTCGAATTGTTTGAGCTCACACCAAACATGATTACCATACCAGATGCGCTGCGTCCTGACTGGAAAACGCCACCAGTCATTACCTTCGAACATGTTTCTTTCCGCTATCCCGAAACCGATGTGCTGGTACTCAAAAACGTTTCCTTCACGCTTGCCTCTGGAGAAAAGCTCGCGATTGTCGGACTCAACGGCGCAGGAAAAACGACACTGATTAAGCTGCTCTCTCGCGTTTATGATCCCGATGAGGGAAAAATCTTGGTAGATGGAATTGATCTTCGGGATATTGACCTACAGTACTGGCGAGAGCAGCTCGGAGTGTTGTTCCAAGACTTTTCGAACTTTCAAATGACCGCAGCGGAAGCTATTGCCATTGTGCGCTCCAACATTCCGATTGATAGGGACAAGGTGCTCCGGTCAGCAAAGATGGCTGGCGCGGATGAATTTATTGAAGAGCTTCCCAAAAAGTACGACCAGCTCCTCTGGAAAGGCTTTCAGGATGGCGTCGAGCTCTCAAAAGGGCAATTTCAGCGTATGGCAGTTGCGCGTATTTTTTATCGAGGTGCGCTCATTTCCGTGCTTGATGAACCAACGAGTGCAATCGATGCGGTGGCGGAAGAGAAAATTTTTGAGATGCTCGAAACCAAAATGGAGGGAAAAACGGTGGTGCTTATTTCGCATCGCTTTAGCACCGTCAAAAACGCC
The DNA here is from genome assembly GCA_020845875.1 of Candidatus Nomurabacteria bacterium. Taxonomy (GTDB): domain Bacteria; phylum Patescibacteriota; class Minisyncoccia; order Phycocordibacterales; family UBA9973; genus UBA4124. The sequence continues at coordinate 9,667 of JADLEY010000002.1, read as the reverse complement.
GACAAAATTGCGGTTATCGAACATGGGGAGCTCAAAGAGCTCGGTTCGCACAAAGAACTCATGGCCAAAGCCGGCCGTTACGCAGAGCTGTATACCATGCAGGCAAAACGGTATCTCGAAGAGGTATAGAAAACTTGCTTTTTATACATAATTATGGTACAATGAAAAGATAGGCAATATTGCCACCGTTCTTTAAAACTTATACATAATGAAAAAAATCAGTCAAAAGACGAGAGGTTTTTTCGACTTGCTCGGAAAGACGAATCATCAATTCATTCCCAAGAGTAAGAGGGGTACCGTATTTCTCATCCTATTCCTGCTCGGCATCACTTCTCAATGGTGGCTTGTAGGTTCGTGGGTATTTGGTGAGCTGATGAATAAGCTCAGCCATCAACGGGCTTTTTTTATGCCTTATTTTATTGTAAAATAGGCGAATTATGGAACGAACCTATATCAAGGATTTGGTGCAAAAGGCAGGGGAGACCGTGATGATCAAGGGCTGGGTAGATGTGCGCCGCGATCAGGGGAAAATGGTCTTTTTTGATTTCCGCGATGTGACGGGGTACATCCAGGGCGTGGTGCTGCCGAGCCGTGCGGAGGTGATAGAGATTGCAAAGACCGCGCGGCCAGAGAGTGTGGTAGCAGTCGAAGGCATTGTCAACAAGCGCCCAGAGCGCAACGTCGTTGCCGACAAACAAAACGGCGACATTGAGCTTGAAGTAACGGCACTGACTATTTTGAACAACGCAGAGCCGCTCCCGTTTGAAATAAACGTAGATACAAAAGAAGTGGGGGAAGACGTACGCCTCGCACACCGATACCTCGATTTGCGCTCTGCCAGAATGCAGACAAACATACGCATGCGCGATGCGGTGATTCACCACATCCGCGGCTACTTGCACAACGAAAAATTTATTGAAGTAGAAACGCCGCTCCTGACCAAAAGCACTCCGGAAGGCGCGCGCGACTATATCGTGCCTGCACGCCTGTATCCGGGTACTTTTTATGCGCTTCCACAGAGCCCGCAGCAGTACAAACAGCTTCTGATGGCAGCCGGCGTCGAGCGGTACTTCCAAATCGCCAAGTGTATGCGCGACGAAGACACGCGCGGCGATCGCCAGCCGGAATTTACACAGATGGATATGGAAATGAGTTTCGTAGAGCGTGACGATGTCATGGCGCTCAACGAAGCGCTCCTCATTGATCTGGTACAGACACTCTTTCCAGACAAGCGCATCCAGCAGATTCCATTTCCGCGCATTTCGTATAAAGACGCAATGGAAAAGTATGGCAGCGACCGCCCTGATATTCGTGAAAATAAAGAAGACCCCAACCTCCTCGCATTCTGCTGGGTGGTAGACTTCCCGTTTTTTGAAGCGACCGAAAAAAGCGACAACCCCGATGCGACCGGCTCGTGGACGTACACGCACAATCCGTTCTCGCGACCAATACCGGAGCACATGGACAATCTGATGGCGAAAAAGGACATTGGCGATATTTTGACGACTCAGTACGACATCGTCCTCAACGGCTACGAGATAGGCGGCGGCTCTATCCGCAACCACACCTACGAAGCACTTGCAAAAGTGTTTGAAATCTTAGGCCACGATCTGGAAAAGATAGAAGAAAACTTTGGGCATATGCTGAGCGCCTTTAAGCTCGGCACCCCTCCGCACGGCGGTATCGCCTGGGGCCTCGACCGCCTCCTGATGCTCCTTTTAAACGAACCGAACATCCGCGAAGTGATTGCATTCCCAAAGACCGGAGAAGGGAAAGACCCGATGATGCAATCTCCTGCACCAGTATCAGCAAAACAGCTTGATGAGCTCAATATTGTTTTGAAGAAAATAGAAAAATAATGGCACAGTACGAACCCGCTACAGCTGATAGCAAATGTATTTTCTGCGAAATTGCTGCGGGAAGGATGAACACGCCTGGTATTTTCTGGGAAGATGATGCATTCATGGCATTCCTTTCCATAGATCCGAACACCGAAGGATTTTCCTGCGTCATTCCGAAAGCACATTTCGGAAGCGATATATTAAAAATGGAAGATGCAGCACTGCAGCAATTTATCCTCGCCGCAAAGAAAGTCGCAGCTATCCTTGAAGGGTATTTTGATGATGTCGGGCGTGTCGGATTTATTATGGAGGGCACCGGCATCGACCATGCGCACATCAAACTCGTTCCGATGCACGGCACCGAACATATGAAGAAAGGGGAGTGGAAACAGATGCTTTCAGGACAAGAATTCTGGTTTGAAAAATACAAAGGATGGATTTCATCCGGCGGCGGACCGATGGCGAATCCGGAAAATCTGAAAACGCTTGCAGAAAATCTGAAGGAGTACCAAACAAAATAACTATATACTCATCTCGTGCAATAGCACAGTTTGAGTATTTATAATCACTTTCTGCTATCGCTAGAATTGATTATAAATATAAAAAATCCCCGCGTGAACGAGGATTTTAAATTAATATTCCAGTTGTTGTTCAAAGAAATGGGCACCCAGACGAAGCGCGGAGATGGCTTCTTCTATATCAGTGCCATGGTAACTACTGAATGGAGAACCCACATCCAGTATTACTTCTGATTTATCTGTGGAATACTGACATAACCTTCAAATCGGTGAGTGCCTTCAGAAGAAGATTTCCTTTGTTTGAAAAAGATAATGTCGTCTTTTTCAAACAAAGGAATATTCAAATCATCACACGTTTTTCTGAAGCGGTCAAAGATAGTTTTGCTGTCCATAATTACACGTTTTTCTCTTTGTACCATATAAACAAGAAAATAAACAATCCCCGTACTTTTGTACGAGGATTTGTAATGGAAATACCTTATTTTTTAGCAGAAATTTCAATTGCTTTATCAAAGAAAACGATTGATTTCTTTTTAAGTTTGTCATATGCCTTATCAAAGGCATCAATAAAAAACATTTTCAACTTCTGCGGGTCAACACCAGATTCAGCGACCATCTTTGCTTCTGGTGATTTGAGGAATTTTTGCAAATCCTCCTCATCGAAGCTTTCTTTGTTGGGATCGCCAAAAGAGGCGAACAATCTTTTTTCAACCTTGTGCTCAATAAAGAGCTGAACAAGCTTTTCCATAATTAAACTGTTTTAAAAGTACAAAGCGTCACTCCCTAGAATTGGACACTTCAATTGGTTATATCTAGGATGTGAGGAGTATAGCATATTTATATTGTCTTGTCAAATAAAAATCCCTCCGTTTAACATGAGGGATTTTTTAATTTCGACACTTACTTACCTTGAGAATAAAAATGTTTACCGTCATAGTAAATATCACAATCAGGAAGCGCTTCGATTAGTTGCGGGAATGTTTTCAGTTGTATCAAACCTTCTCCGAGATATTTCTTAAAAAGAGTTGAGTTTAATATTTGATACTTCCCAGACCAACCCTTTACCTGGACAGTTCCAGTTGTGTTATCTCCAACAGCGAGTATTTCTTCTTTTTTAATCCATTCGCCTTCAGATTTATACCCGACAAGAAAATGAAAAAGTACTTTATCTTTTTCAATTTTTGTTGGTTTTTCAACGATGGCGCCAGGAGTGCATGTGCCGCGTGCGTGGGCAAAGAAAAACATGTAATGTTTTTCAAGAGAGAACTCATGTGTATTCATAAAGATTATTTTTGAGTATAATATAACATATTATTTATTTTGTCAAATATATGTAATACAAGGGGAGTGGATTCGTCTTACAAGTGTAGGAAGGTTAGTTTCGCCTCCTACCGAGTCTGGATATTCCAGACCGCCTGAAATCCTGTTCTTTCAAAGACAGATTCAATACTTCTCGGGTGCATTGCTTCGCGATGCCCACACTGCTGCACAGTCTCAAACCGGCGTGGACATAATGTATATTCTGCTTTCGCAGACGCCAGCGTCCTTCCTTTCTTTTTCCGGTATGCATGCATACCCATTTCTCTTTGAGACTTCCAGCCCCTTGTTTCTTTTCTGTCTTTTCTTTGTTCCTTTTCTTTTCCGTCCTTTCTCCCACAACCCCATATTTCGTATCCTCGTTCTCTCTTCGCCCCTCGGCCTTCCCATGGAAGGCCGGATTCTTTTTATACGGAAATAAAAAAGCATGTCCTATCTGCAGGACATGCCGAAAATGTTAAAAATACGATTTACAAAGATAAGCAGTAATCTCTTGTTCCAGTTCCTCAGCTTTCTTTTCTTGTGATGAGTACACCATGTGAATAGGAATGCCGAAGTTTTTTAACTCAAAGATTGCTGGTAGGACATCGGTTTCGTACCAGAGGAGTTTTTGTTCGATTTTTTCAGGAGTACTACAGTCTTCTCTGATCGGAAGATTTTTGGAACGAAGATATTCGTTTCTCGCCAGTATCCTCCGCATCGCCTCCTCATCTGATACAACAATATGAAATACAAATATTTCTTTTTCCATGAAATATTTAAAAAAAGAAATCATATCTCGTGCTTCATCTGTAGATCGTGGCGAACCATCTATAAGCATAGGACCTCCTGTGTAGTCATGAAGAATGTGGCGTATCCATAAGGAGCTCGCAATGCATGCTGGCTGACGCTTACCACTGTTTTGAGTAGTTGTGAGTTTTTTGAAATACGGAGAAACTAATGGAATATGTTCTCTGAATAGTTTGCCGGTCTCAGAAATAAAAATTTCTTGATAGGTGAGTTCAAAGTATTTTTTACGCATGAGATTGATTTGTGTTCCTTTTCCACAGCCGCTTTGCCCGGTGAAAATAATTACTGGGGCACGTCCGTATATACGGAGGAGTTGAGTATTGTAGTTCATATAGAAAGAATTTTGTTTCCGAAACAATACTTTCTTTTTTAAAAAATGTCAATGCAGTATACTAGAGACGATGGAAACAGATGCTGCGGTACAGTTTCAGATAAAGCAAGGGGAGTTTGAGGGACCGATTGAGGTGCTTTTGGAGCTGATTGAGAAGCGCAAGCTCTTTGTGGGCGATGTATCGCTCGCTGCCGTTACAGATGATTTCATTTCGTATATTCAGACGCATGGCATGCTGCCAGATCAGGTAGCACACTTTCTCGCGGTCGCGGCGACACTTATCCTTATCAAAGCGCGCTCACTCCTGCCGACCCTCGAACTTACCCCCGAAGAATCTGAAAGCATTACTGACCTCGAACGGCGCCTCGCACTGTATCAGGTCATCACCCATGCAGCAGGGGAGCTAGTAAAAGCGTATGGTAAAAAAATAAGCTTCGAAGGGCCGGTGCGGCCGTTTGGGCCAGTGTTTGCCCCAGACCCAGTACTGTCGGCAGAGATGCTCTCAGGGCTTATTTTTGACCTTGAGAAGCATATGCCGGCTGTTGCACCAAAAAAGCCGGAAGCTCGCGTTTATACAACCATCTCTATTTCACAAGTGCTGGAGACGCTCACGAGCCGCATTGAGCAAGCGATGAAGACGAGCTTTAGCCAAATCGCCGTCGCTTCTCCCGATGCAGATGACAAGAGCCGTAAAGTCTATACGATAGTATCCTTTCTTGGTATGCTAGAGCTTGTACGGCGAGGCCTAGTAGATGCACAGCAGGACGTTCCGTTTGAAGACATCGCATTGGCACGCTCTGCAGAGGAGACTTCTCCCGCATCGCTACAGACACTATGACGCAGACACTCCCACAATCCATCGAGGCAATCCTCTTTGCCAACAGTGAGCCGCAATCAGTGGGTGTGCTGGCGTCTCGTTTGGAAGTCTCAAGAGAAGACATCACTGGAGCGCTCCAGACACTCGCTGCATCACTTGAGGGGCACGGGGTATCGCTCGTCGTCCAAGGAGAAATGGCGACGCTCATGACACATCCACAGTACAGTGCGCTTATTGAAGCTATCCGCAAAGAAGAGCTTTCAAAGGAACTCTCCAAGGCATCTGCCGAGACGCTCGCCATCATCTGCTATCATCCCGAAGCGACCAAGGCGCAGATAGAGTTTATCCGAGGAGTCAATGCCTCATATAGCCTGCGCGCATTGCAAATGCGCGGACTTATCGAACAGACAAAAGGGGAGGTCACACGCTCCGGTGTATATCGCCCGACAATTGCGACGCTCGCGCACTTTGGCGTAACAGCACTCGACCAGCTGCCGCAGTATCAGGAGACAAGGCAAAAGATAGCAGCGCTGTTGCAGCAGGATACTGCTGAGGCTGCTGAATAATAATCATCTTCACAACACTATGGAACTCTCCGTCATCAAAGTCCTTCTTCCCACTACGCTCTCGTTTGTCATCGGGATACTGCTCACCCCGCGCCTCACTGCGTGGATGTATCGAAACAAAATGTGGAAGAAGCAGTCGCGCGAGAGCAATACAGGCATCACCAATGAAGATTTCAAAAAAGTACACAATGCGAACGACGAAGTATCCACGCCGCGACTGGGAGGCATCATCATCTGGGCATCGGTCATCTCGACGATTGCACTCATGTGGCTCATCTCAAAGGTCATTCCCTCGGATGTGTCGGCGAAGCTCGACTTTTATAGCCGCAGCCAGACACTCGTACCTCTCGCTGCTTTTCTCTTTGGGGCTGCAATCGGACTCGTCGATGACTTTTTGCAGATAAGCGGGCGTGGCAGCTATGCGGGAGATGCTATACGCTATCGCCGAATAAAAATCGCGACGGTCATCGTTATCGGTGCAATTATCGGTGCATGGTTTTATTTCAAACTAGGCATGACAGGCATCGCACTGCCGTTTGGTGCTGGAACGATACTGCCGCTTGGCACGCTTTTTATCCCCGTGTTTGTCGTGGTGCTGCTGGCGACCTTTTCTACTTCTATCATTGACGGACTCGACGGGCTTGCGGGTGGCGTACTCGCGATTATTTTTGCGGCGTACGCAGCGATAGCCTTTGGGAAACACATGGTAGATATCGCTGCGTTGTGCGGCGTGATTTCGGGGGCGATACTCTCTTTCTTGTGGTTCAATATCCCGCCTGCACGGTTTTATATGGGAGAAACTGGTATTTTGGCACTCCTCGTCGTGCTGACAGTGGTGGCATTTTTGACTGATACCGTACTCATCTTGCCACTCATTGCACTGCCGCTAGTTGCCACCTCGCTCTCGGCAATCCTGCAAATCATCAGTTACAACTATTTTGGCAAGCGCCGTATTTTCAAAATCGCACCGTTACATCACCACTTCCGAGCGCTCGGATGGTCACGAGAAAAAGTGGTCATGCGATACTGGGTCGTAAGCACGGTCTGCGCTATTCTTGGTATCGTCGTTGCGTTGGCAGGATAGAGGGATAAAGGGTAGAGGGAGGGATGCTACAATACAGGAATGCAGCGTCAAAGAGCCGCATTATTACGTGGAGGAGAAAAAGAGAAAAGATGGCATTTCGACACCTATTTTTTAGGTGTTGTTCTTACGATTAGCACATTTGGCGTACTAATGTTTGTATCAGCAGCACTCGGGATATTTGCACGCGACAAAAGTATTTTTTATGGCATTCTCTTTAATCAGATCGTGCTGGGATTTCTGGGGGGATTACTCCTTTTATGGTTGATGATGCGTATTCCGTATCCGTTTTGGCGGAGACATGCTTTTATCCTCTTCCTCTCGACTGTTATCCTCACCCTTCTTGTCTTTGTTCCTCAAATCGGACTTAAACACGGCGGGGCACAACGCTGGATTTCAATCGGACCGGTTTCGTTTCAACCTGCAGAATTTCTTAAATTGGGATTTATTATCTACCTTGCCACATGGCTGGCATGGGTGCGAAAAAAAGGCGAAGAGGTGAAGCACAAGATCGTTCCGCTCATCGTTATGTTGGCCATTGCTGGCGGAGCACTTTTGAAGCAACCTGACACAAAGAGTCTCGTTCTCATCATTATTTCTTCGGCAGCGATGCTCTTTGTCTCAGGAGTATCGTGGAAACGCATCGCCGCAGTATTGGCGGTAGGTGTGGGAGCATTTGTTTTACTTGCATTTCTTCGTCCCTATGTGATGGATCGTATTCAGACATTTATCAATCCAAGCCTTGATCCTCAAGGGACTTCATACCAGCTTCGTCAATCACTGATTGCGGTCGGCTCTGGTGGAATCACTGGACGCGGGCTAGGGCAGAGCGTACAGAAATTTAGTTATCTGCCAGAACCTCAAGGAGACTCTATTTTTGCAGTGATTGCTGAGGAGTTTGGCTTTATTGGTAGTACTATAGTGGTCATCCTGTACGTTTTTCTCGCAATACGAGGATATAAGATAGCAGCTTCTGCTCCAGATAGCTTTGGGCGCTATTTGGTGACAGGACTCGTAACGCTCATCGTGGCGCAGTCATTTTTGAATATTGCTTCTCTCGTAGGGCTCTTTCCGCTTACAGGAGTACCGCTCGTATTTATTAGCCACGGAGGCACCTCGCTTGCCATTGCGCTTGCGTCTGTCGGTATCATTTTAAATGTCTCTACCTATCGAAAAAACAGCTAAAACAGAGTATACTCGAAGAATAATATGAAGATATTACTTGCTGGAGGAGGAACAGGAGGACACTTTTACCCACTTATTGCTATTGCTGAGGAGCTCAATCGGATTCAAGAAGAAGAACACTTGGTCAACTTCAAGCTCTACTATATGAGTGATAGTCCTTATGATGCAAAGCTTCTAAAAGCGCAGTTTATTACTTATATCCCAATTACTGCAGGGAAGCTGCGGGTATACTTTTCGCTTAAAAATATTATTGATTTGTTTAAGACAGGAATAGGAGTGATAAGCGCACTCTTCAAAGTTTTTTCGCTCTACCCTGATGTCGTCATAAGTAAGGGAGGATATGCTAGTTTTCCGACGCTCTGCGCTGCATGGTTCTTGCGTATTCCTGTTATTATCCATGAGTCAGACACCGTCCCTGGACGTGTCAATAAATGGGCAGGGAAGTTTGCTCGACGTATCGCATTATCGTACCCGGAAGCTGCAGAGTATTTTCCTAAAGAAAAAATAGCCGTTACAGGGCAGCCAATCCGACACTCGATTGCTTTTGTTGCAAAAGAAGGGGGAAAGGATTTTTTTGATTTTGATCCTTCGCTTCCAGTGATCGGTATTGTTGGTGGCTCGCTTGGAGCAAAGATCATCAATGATTTGATTGTAGAAATTATTCCCCAGTTGGTAGAGAAATATCAGGTTATTCATCAAACAGGAATCAAAGGGTTTGACGAAGTAAAATCAGATGCGAGCGTCATGCTTGGAGAGCATCTCAAGCGGAATCGTTATCGCGCGCTTCCATATCTTAATGATCTACAGACCAAGATGTTTGGAAGTGCATGTGATTTGATCGTGAGTCGTGCTGGTTCGATGTTGTTTGAAATCGCTGCATGGGGTAAGCCATCGATTGTTATTCCTGGAAAAGCAGAGGTGTACCATGCCGATCATCAGCGAAAAAATGCGTACCACTATGCACGTACAGGAGCCGCGGCAGTCATTGAAGAAAAAAATCTTACCCCATCGATTTTAATGAATCAGATCGAACTTATTTTGGATAATAAAGAACGGTACGATACGATGGCTTCGCATGCACGGCAGTCTTATCGTCCTGATGCAGCTCGTATTATTGCCACCGAAGCAGTCAAAACAGCTCTCGAGCACGAAAAGTAGGGGTTGTTAACAAGCTATTGCAAGAAGAGTGCTTTTGTGGTAGAAAGGTGGTATGGATACTAAT
>JADLEY010000001.1 GCA_020845875.1 Candidatus Nomurabacteria bacterium | reverse complement strand
CAAGAATTATTGATGAATTCGCGAGTAATTGGTCCGACATACCCATCTGCTTTGGTTCCTGAGAATGTTTGCATTCGCTTGATTGCACCATCAGAGAGCGGGCCAAGGATACCGTCTTCTGGGCCCGAGCTAAATCCAAGTCGATTGAGGTGTGCTTGTAGTATCTTTACTTCTTTGACGACAGCGCCAGTGTATTTACTATAGTACCCGTTGCGCGATGGTGCATGGAGGTTTTGAGTCAATATCTGTGCCGCAGAACAAACGCCCGGAGTGCCGAGTAACGGACTTGGCGCAGAGGATGCGACGGTCGAAACAGGAGCGATTGTACCCACTCTTCCGCCACTTGAGCTTGAAGCGCTTGAAATTACCTTGAACGGTCCGACGGAGAGCGTATTGGACGTACCCCGGAGCATCGACTGGAGATTAAAGCTGCATTCGTATGTTCTTCCCACAGTGAGATGGCTGAGGGTATAGGTGTGCACATCAGGGTCAATTACCACTACCACGTCATCATCCTCATCACTGCAGACACTCGAGAAATATGAGGACTCTCCGGTAGCAGCTGCAGCTTCATTGGTACTGAAATGATAGATTGCGTCCCGTGCTTTTACCTGAGCAGGAATCTGGGCGACTTCGGTAAGGACGAGTGGTATGTAGGTGGTGAATGACGACGAGTATGCGCCGAGGTTGTTTCCGGCTTCGTCAGTCACCGCTTCAATCGTTAGAGTATATTCTGTCTGCGCATCAAACGACCCGTTGGTAAGGGTGAGGGTGAGTACGGTGTTGCCTTCAGACCAGGCAGCGTCATAGGGAGCGCATTCATCTGATTCCGCGAGCCCGCACGGACTGATGGAAAGATCCAGCGAATCAGGATCCATTGCTTCCGAAAAAGTGATCACGATCGGTGCATCAATTCCAGTGCCAATAGCTCCATCAGCAGGAGATACACTTTCGACAGTCGGAGGAGTCGAGTCTACCGGCGGAGTACCGACAGTAAACCCTGCAGTATCGGTTGCGACAGAAAATGCTGTGGTGCCACCATTTAAGGAAACGTCCGCAACACCACCATTTGTACCACTTGTTTGATCCCACGCACGGAACGTGATCGCAGAAGAAAATACTCCGGTAATACCAGTCCCTGCACGACAATATACTCGTGTAGCAGCATTTGCCGCAAGAAGGCGAGCGGCCGACCCCGAAGGAGTGCCTAGAGAATTCCATGTTCCACCGCTATTTGTCGAGTAGAAACAGGTCAGTCCGCCCGATTCGACTGCCACAACCGCGATACCCGTATTGGCACCGCTATCGGTATCTGTTACGTTGTCGAGCCCGCCGGACGGAATTGTGAAGTCAACGAGCGTTGATACCAACAACCCCACTGCCCCAGATGGAGCCGGTGCATTTTCTGCAATGGTTCCCAATGTTGGAGTTTTTGATGTATCGAGCACTGGCGCAGTATTTGCCGCAAGGCTTTTCATGGATTTCGAGCCAGTGAGAGAAGAAGCGATCCCGTCAGAGACGCTTGTTGCAATCGTAAAACTGCTGCTAAAGTTGGTCGCAGGGGTGAACGTCAACCCCGCAAGAAGTGTGTTCACACTAGCGAGGGCACCACTAGCTGTCCATACACCCGTACCAGCGTTGTAGGTAGAGGTGACAGCACCTGAGGTACCGGTGTTAAGCGCACCTGCAGCAATATTTGAAAGGGTGAGCGTTGCGGTTACCGATGCGCTGTCGACATCGCTCACGACAATGTTGATAAGATCGAGCGGGGTATTTACGGTATATGTCTCGGCTGCTGAGAGATTAGTTGCAGTGGGGGGCATCATTTACGGCAATGCCAGTCATTGGCTTGGTTCCGGTGACAGATTCTGCGCCATCAGACACACTCGTTGCAATCGTGAAGCTCGTGTTCACATTATTTGCAGGAATGAAGCTTACTCCCGCAAGAAGTGTGTTCACACTAGCGAGGGCACCACTAGCTGTCCATACACCCGTACCAGCGTTGTAGGTAGAGGTGACAGCACCTGAAGTCCCAGTGGTCAAACTTCCGACTGCAACACTGGAGAGTGTGAGTGTCGCGGTAACTGAGAGGCTATCACCATCAGTGACAACAATATCAATGAGGTTGAGCGACGTGTCTTCGGTGTATGTTTCAGCAGCACTGAGGTTTGTCGCACTTGGTGCAGCAGCTTTTGCTTGACTAGTAATTACAGCAAAAGAAAAAAGTGTAAAAAGGGCACCCCATAAGACCTTCCCGGATATTTTTGTCATGTTATAGGCAGTGTAACACTATTTTTTTAAAAGTAGTGAGCTAGCCTGAAAATTCCACCATCCATTCAATGCCGTATTTGTCTCGAAACATGCCAAAATAAGTGCCCCACGGACTCTCGCCCATAGGAGCCTCTCCTTCCCCTCCTGCGGAGAGGGTGCTGAAAAGTCTATCCGCTTCTTCCCTGCTTTCCGCAGCGATGAGGATCTTACTCCGATTTTCATGCTCATTGACTTTACCCAAGAACGAAGGGATATCATTCCCATACAATACGTTGTTTGCGCCGATAGGAAGAGTGATAAGCATGATCTTCTCTCTATCTGTTTCTGCTACAGGAAATTCTGCACTCTCAAGATCCTTGAGACGGACGACCTTGGCAAAATCGCCTCCGAAGACTGATTGATAAAACGTAAACGCTTCAAGAGCATTGCCGTTGAAATTGATCCAGGGGTGTATTGTTGTCATAGAACTAGTATACCAAAAAGAACATAAACAATGCGCTGCGTTTGTTTTTTATTTTTTCATCCACATCGGTTTCTGCTTCAAGATTTTTTTATGAATAGGACAGGTGTCATCATGTGCCCCCTGAAGATACCCGATACTCATCAGAAATTCATTTACGATCTCGCCGCCAGTAAAGCGAAAGGTTTTCTTGAATAGTGTTACCCATTCCTCTTTGGTCTTTGAGCGATGGTATTCTAGCCACTTCTCAAATGAACCGTACTCTTTTTGTAGTACCAGGATTGTTTGTGCGTTTTCTATTGCAGCGTTTATCTTCAATCTGTTACGGATAATGTCTGCATCTGCGAGGAGCCGTTTGCGGTCTGTGTTCGTATACTTTGCAATCTTTTTGATAGTGAAATTGCTATACGCCTTGCGAAATAAAGCTTCTTTTTTCAAGATAGTTTCCCAAGACAATCCTGCCTGATTGATCTCCATAATCAAACGTCCAAACAACTCGTTGTCATCGTGAAGGGGAAAGCCGTAGTGATTGTCGTGATAGTTTTTGTGCAGAGACTTTTTATCACCATTTGGCATAGATGCGATTGCGGTACAGTAGGACATATTGTGTATTATATTTTTTATTAAAAAAAATCATAGCTTGGACTTTTTATAAAAAACTCGAAACGCTATGAGGGTTTTTGAAATATCCTTTTATGCTATAATATACAAAAATATCAAAAATGAAAAAGAAACCTGGTCGGATAATCATCAGCGTTGGGAATAAAAAAATACTTGTTACGCCAATTCCTCAAACGGAAGTCGCTAAAGCAAATACTCGAATTCAAAAGAAAATTGATAAAGTATACGATCCACGAAAGCAAAAAAGAATACGCGCATTAGCAACAATGACAGCAAGTAAAATAATTCTTAACGTATAAACACTCTCTGAAGAGAGTGTTTATTATTTATCCAACCTTAGAGAAAGAAACCTTTATTTGAAACACAAAATGATCAAACTACACAATTCAGAAACACTCTGCTCCCCCGGCTGGATTCGAACCAACGACCAATCGCTTAACAGGCGACTGCTCTACCGCTGAGCTACAGGGGAGCAAAATACTCCTGAATAAAAAATAATGCTGTACAACTGCACCGACAGTTGTGGAGCCGTTGATCGGGATTGAACCGATGACCTCTCCCTTACCATGGGAGTGCTCTACCAACTGAGCTACAACGGCGAGCGAGAATGCAAGAGAACTTGTTCGCTTTGCATCCGAGCGAAACTGTTGGAAGCTTTGCTTACAACGGAAAGCGAGCGGCCAAGCAAAGGATATACCTTTACACATCCGCGCCCATAGAAGATAGCATTTTAGGAACCTTTTTTCAAGGGAAAAGGAGGCGCTATTCAAGCTGGGGGCGATCTTGGAAGGAGCGCTCAGTGTTGGGGCCGTTCTGACGAACAATGTCGTAAGAATCTATCTTCCATACACCATCCTCACGAATGACATTCATGACAATCGAAGCAGTTCCGGCATCTCCTCCTGAAGAAACCTCCTCACTGGTCATCATCACCAGTACTGCACGAACAGTATAATCATCGACACTAAGCTGAGAAATATCGACAACATCGATACGCTCAGGCCACGGACTCGACACCTCTCTCCCTGCAGCCGTTTCGGGATGCGAGCTCCATGACGACCATAAACTTCTCGAAAGGTATGGCTTGTACACTCGAGCGATATCTTGCGAGGCGTTCGGTGAGAGAAGCGAAACATTCTTGAGTACCGAACCGAAGCCCTCTACCTGCACACGTATCACCTGCTTGTCTGTCCCCGCAGCAAGCTCTTGTTGCAGAGCTTCCTTACCGGCTTGTACAGGAGTATTCCGGCTACTTGGCCGCGCCATTCGCCACACAGCAAATCCTATCGCTGCAAAACACAAGAGAAAGACAAGTATACGCATAAGATTCATTTCTCTAGTATAGCAAGAAAATGGACGCTCCCCTCTTGTGGCGGGTTAGACAAATGTTAGTGCATGGCCAGTCTTGGTACCGCGGCCAGTACGTCCGATGCGGTGCACATAGGTATCATAGGTCTGTGGGATGTCGTAGTTAATGACGTGCGTGATATCAGGAATGTCGATACCGCGTGCTGCGACGTCGGTGGCAATCACGATATGAGCATCACCACTGGCGAGTGCTTTGACGGCACGATCGCGTTCGCGATTGCGCATATCACCATGGAGCGCGAGCGCCTTGAATCCACGAGTAGCGAGCTCATGTGCGAGGTCGTCTACATGACGCTTCATCTCGCGGAAAATGAGTACTTTGCTCACTTCAGGGCGAGAGAGAATCTCAGCGAGCATATCGAGCTTCTTGTGCGGATCGCTTACTCGCACTACATCCTGCTCTACCGAGCTGGCAGTATCACGCGTCTTGACACTGATAGACACTGGCTGTTGGAGGAAGTCATCGCACAGGCGGCGAATCTCCGGTGCGAGCGTCGCAGAGAAAAAGAGGCTTTGGCGCTCTTTTGGCATAAGTCCCAAGATATAACGCATATCAGGAATGAATCCCATATCAAGCATACGATCTGCCTCATCAAGTACGATCGCGTCAAACTCTTCCATGCGAATCTTCTTACGCTCAATGAGGTCCTTGATACGTCCCGGAGTACCGATGATTGCATGCACTCCGCGATCGAGTTCGCGAATCTGGCGAAGGATAGGACTCCCCCCTACGCATGAGACGCTCCAGAGGCTCATGCCGCGAGCAAGTGCGCGAAACTCCGTCTCAATCTGCTGCGCCAACTCACGCGTCGGTGCGAGCACCATAATGCGCTTGCGATTCTTTGGCTCCTTGAGCTTGGTGATGAGTGGGATAAGGAAGGCCGCTGTCTTGCCCGTACCAGTCGCCGCGATGCCGATGACATCCTTGCCTTCGAGTGCGACAGGAATCGCTTGGTCCTGGATAGGAGACGGTGCGACAAAGCCTTTTGCTGCAAGATTTTCTTTAAGCTTCTCTGGGATAGCGAAATCAGCAAACGCATGCTTTGGTGCGTACACTTCTTCATGCTTTGGCACTGCGCGATTGATAAAGAGTGCTTCGTCGATATGATCGCCGCGCTTCTTCGGGCGCCGCGCGCCAAATGAGCGCCCGCGATGTTGTGAACGGCCGTAGTGTGAACGCCCAGAAGAGCTACCTGTTGCAGTACGCGGAGAGGTTGAATGCGAACGGAAGCCGCCGCGCGAACGGACTCCCTGCCGCCGAGCACTGTGCCCGTGAGATGATGATGTAGTCATAATGATGTGTAGTGTCGCTGTGTCGCCCCTTCGTCACGACCGTGTACCCTTACACCAATGACAAACAGAGAGAAATATTGACGGGAAATACTGTACCATACTGGGCACAAAAAAGGAAGCTCCGCCGAAATTACGGCGGAGCACTGCATTATTTAGTAACTTATTGGTTCTTGTCGCTTTAATTCTTCACTCACCAGAGGTTTCCCTAAGGTATCGTGCTGGGTAAGTTCAATAATATCAAGCTCTCCTTCCCAAGAATACTTTTCGAGCAACAAACGGCGTACTTCTACCAGGACTGTACTGTCATGATAGTGATACACTCTCAAAAAGCAGCATCTTCGAAGATGTGAATCAAAGACCGTCGCAGAATGTTCTGAAAAGGTAAAGGGGTGTCTCCCTGCCAAATGCAGCAGGTCAGTACGTAATCCTTGCGAGAGTGTTTTGAATTCTGAATGGACGAACCCATGGAATTCAATACGGGTGATAAAAGGTGCATGTGCCATGTGTGGTGGGTTTTGTTTGTCACAATATAGAAAATAGCAACCATTTGGTCAAATGATTATAAAAAGGGGCGCGAACGACGGGACTTGAACCCGCAACCTCCCGCGTGACAGGCGGGTGCTCTAACCAGTTGAGCTACGTCCGCATTTCTCTCTTGGAAATGCGCCAAGGTATGGATAGTATACATAATTTCGTACAATTTCAAAGAGAATGGTGTCGAGGGTGGGGGACGATCCCACGACCTTAGCGTTATGAATGCTACGCTCTAACCAACTGAGCTACCCCGACAACCGAGTGATAAAAGAGAGTTTGTTCGATTTTTGTCCGAGCGCCGCCGAGAGAAGCTCCTGCTTACTTCGACAAATGCGCTTCGAAAATATAGCATATTTTCGAAGTCTTTCAACTCCCCTCCTTGCAAAATTACCACTTCCCTTGTAGAATGGGTGTCACCTTTTTAAGGTTCATATCGCGGGATAGAGAAGTGGTATCTCGAAAGGCTCATAACCTTTAGGCGCTTGTTCGATTCAAGCTCCCGCAACAACTACTCAATAACTTCGAGATCTCGAAACACAATTTCAAAATAGGAGAATGTCCGACGCGCCTCCGGCTGTGTAAGGACAAATGCAGCGCCATCATGCGCGATACGATTGCGTACCTTGTGTGCCTCCCATGCTATCTGTATCGAACCGAGCTGTGCAGGAGTAATCTGCTTGAGTTTGTCACTGACCGTGTCGCCATGATACCCGCGTGCATCCAGCAGCTTGTCCATATAAATATCTGCTTCGATAATCGCAAGACGCCAATCGCTCTGATTTTCGGAGAGAAACTTCGCACGAATATTCTCCCATGTCTCATTACGCGGAATAATTCCTGTAGAAGAAACGGTATGATCTCCCCCAGTAGTTGAAGGACTGGGGACAGTTGAAGAAGGGGTAACAGAAGAAGAACTGGAAGCGGAAATTTTCTTTTTTCCTTCTTGTCCTAGCTCCCATAGACAGACGAGATAGTAGAGGACGATTGCAATCAACGCAATGATAAGCACCGTCGCAAAGATTGCCAAGTAATGAAGGAACTTCACCGAAAAGAGATAGGTTAAAAAACCTCCTGTCGCACGCGTGAGCAAAAAGAAGAGGTATTCGACATTGAGAAATACTGGCTGAGGAACGGACGGCTGCATAGGAGAATGTTTCTAGTGTACCACGCCTAAAGAGGAAACTGCTCTACCATCTTCCCAAGAACAAAGAGTGTACCTTCTCCATGCTGTGGACCAATGAACTGTACACCGAGCGGCAGCCCCTCTGTAGTCTTCCCACTCGGAACCGAGAGTGCCGGCATTTGCGCAATATTTGCCGGTACAGTATAAAGATCGGAGAGATACATAGAGACTGGATCGTGAGCCTTCTCCCCTATTCGAAACGCAGGAGTCGGTGTCGTCGGAGTGATGATGGCATCATACGTCTCAAACGCTTTCTCAAGCTCTGCTCGAATGAGAGAGCGCAGTGCAACCGCCTTGTTGTAATACGCATCGTAATACCCATGTGAGAGCACATAAGTACCGAGAAGGATGCGGCGACGCACTTCCTTGCCAAAGAGCTGCCCGCGCGTCTCTTTGTACATATCGAGGACACTCTTGTCACTCATACGATCGCCATAACGCACCCCATCGAGACGAGCAAGATTTGATGACACTTCTGCCGGCTGAAGAATGTAGTACACCGCGAGTGCATCCACGAAGTGTGAGAGGTCTATCTCTTCAATCACAAACCCTTTCTCGAGAAGCTTTCCGCACACAGTATCAAATTTCTGCTTCACTTCTTTATCTGCACCATCATCAAAAAGTCCTTTTGGTACTGCAATTTTCTTTTTGAGTATAGACTTCTCTTTTTTGCGAGCAACCGATGTACTATCAAAAGAATCTTGCACTGCAATTGTGTTATACAACAGCTCTGCATCTTCGACGGTGCGTGTAAATGGACCAATAACATCGAGTGAAGAAGCCATTGCAATCAACCCATGACGAGAAACGGTGCCATAGGTTGGCAGAAGTCCGACCAGTCCACAAAACGCAGCAGGCTGACGAATAGAGCCTCCGGTATCACTTCCCAGTGATACCACCGCCAGATGTGCCGCTACTGCCGCAGCTGAGCCCCCCGAAGACCCTCCCGGTACGCGCATCTCATCAAGCGGATTCTTGGTCACGCCATACGCAGAATTTTCAGTAGAAGAACCCATTGCAAATTCATCCATATTGGTGCGTCCGATAATGACCGCACCCGCTGCTCGCAGCTGTGCGACCGCCGTCGAGTCGTAACTCGCCGTGTAGTGTTCGAGCATTTTTGAAGAAGCGCCCGCAACATGTCCTGCAAAAAGAATGTTGTCTTTTATTGCAACAGGTATCCCTGTGAGTGCAGTAGATTTGCCTTCGGCAAGCATGGCCTCTGCTACTGCGACCTGTGCTGCGATATCGCGATCAGAATACACTTCGCGAAAGATATTACGCGTATCAGCACGTGCACGCGCAACATACTCGCCGACAAGTGCTGCAATCTTCACTTCTCCGTTCGCTATTTTATTGTGCAACTCAGCAATCATTATTCGATAATCTTTGGAACTTTGACAAAATGGTCTTGGGATTCCGGGGCAACCTCAACGAGATCGTAAACAGTTGCAAGCGGAGCAACAACATCATCACGAAAGACATTCACCTCCCCTGCCACCGTTGGCACACCGGAAACATCACGTGACTGAACAATATCAACAAATCGCACGATGTTTTCGAGGTCTCCCGCCAGTGCCTCCGCCTCATCGTCACTGACCCGTATTCGTGCAAGATCCGCGAGCTTCTGTATATCGATACTCATATAGAAAGCACTATACCAAACCTTCCGCCATCTTCAAAAAGACTGCTTCATCAATGATGGCCACGCCCAGCTTTCGCGCGTCAGCGAGCTTAGTACCAGCTTCCACTCCTGCCAGTACATAGTCAGTCTTGCGTGATATCGAGCCAGACACCTTGCCACCGCGCTGTTGGATGAGCTTTTTGGCATCATCACGCGAAAGTGTCGGAAGTGTGCCGGTAAGCACAAATGTTTTACGGGAAAACACACCTTGCACTTGCTGCGCCGCCCGCTGTGGGACGACACCAAACGAAAAGAGTTTTTTGATAAAGGCTTGAGATGATTTATTTGTACGGTAGTTGTTAATACTTTCGATAACCGCACCGCCAACGTTGGAGATAGCATCGTACGCTTCGTCACTCGCTGTCCAAAAACTTTCCCAGTCGCCAAAGTGCTGTGCCAAATCACGAGCCGTCTCCTCTCCCACCTGCGGGATGCCAAGCGCAGCGATGAAGCGCGCCAGTGGCGGGCGCTTCTTGGTAGTGATTTCTGCGATGATGTTTTGCGCACTCTTTTCCCCGAAACGCTCCAGTCCAAAGAGGTCTGCTTCCGTAAGATTAAAGAGGTCCGCCGCATCAGAAATCAATCCCTCCTCCTGCAATCGATCGAGTACCTTAGGGCCGACTTCATAAATATCGAACATATTCACGAAATGCATCATGCCTCGTGCTTGCTTCGCAGGACACTTGTCATTGGTACAGTAGTAAGCAACTGTTTCTTCTTTGGTCGCTGCCTCTCGCCGTTCGACTAATGCACTGCAGACAGGACACATCTTTGGCATGGCAAACTTTTTCTCTTGCCCACTACGCAAATCAGTAAGCACCTCGACGACCTCAGGGATCACATCGCCTGCTTTTTGGATGACGACCGTATCTCCGATACGAATATCGAGCCGCTGTATCTGCTCAATATTGTGCAACGTCGCTTTGGACACTGTCGAACCTGCGACGCGCGTTGGAACGAAATGCGCCAGCGGTGTCAGCACGCCCGTACGCCCCACCTGTACAGTGATGGCTGTCACCTGCGTCGTCACTCGCTCTGCAGGATATTTGAAAGCAACCGCATAGCGCGGTGCCTTACCCACCACACCAAGCTCTTCTTGTAGCACTGTCTCATCTACACAGATGACGACGCCGTCTATATGGTATGGCAGTGTCTCGCGCTTCTGTCCAACAGTATCAAGAAATGCCTCTATCTCTTCAAGTGTCTTGGTACACTGTTCATCAGCTACAGTCGGCATACCGAGCTCGCGCAGTAGCTCGTGCTTGCTCGAGTGTTGCTCTGGCATATCAGCACCTTCTATACGTGCAATATCGTATGAAAAAAAATCAAGATGACGCTCCTGCACTACTTTTGGGTCGAGTTGCCGGAGCGCACCTGCTGCCGCGTTTCGCGTATTTGCGAAACGCGGCTTCCCTTCTGCATCTTGCTGCTCATTGAGATAGATGAGTACCTCCTTTCGCATAATGACTTCTCCACGCACTTCAACCATACTTGGAAATGGCGGCAAAAGCGTAAGTGGAATAGTCGCGACCATCTTCGCATTTTCAGTAATGTCTTCTCCGACGAAACCATCACCACGCGTCGCTGCGCGCACAAGCTCCCCCTGTTCATACAAAAGCGACACCGCCAATCCATCAAGCTTCACCTCTGCAAAGTAGTGATGCGGCGCACCAGTGAGTAGTTTTTCCATGCGCTCGCCCCATTTTGCAAGCTCTTCGAACGAAAAGACATCATTCAGATAAAGCATTCTCTGTGTATGAGTAACCTTTTCAAACCCTTCAAGTGGAGCACCAGCAACACGATCAAATGAATCACTTACCGAAAGCTCTGGATAGTGCGCCTCGATATCCTTCGCCTCACGAATGAGCGACTCATACACATCATCAGTCACCGATGGGTCATTTGCTACATGATACCGAAAACGCAGAGTATCAATCTGCGTTTTCAGCTTCTGTATTCTCTCTTTTGCCGATTCAAATGTCATAGCACCTAGTACCGTACCCGCACCGCTCGTTCGACTTGGCGGACGTTTTGGTCGCACCTATTATACCCTCTTCCTTCTATTACTGTCTGCGGCGCCTCAGTAAGCTTGTTGATCACCATGGAGAAGCATGGCTCAGTATTGAAATTGGTACGGGGTACATAGACGAAGTAGTCAGTCGAACTCTCTGCAATACTCAAAGCATGCGGACGTCCTGCGCACGGAAGCACCTGAGGTGCCATATCTACTGTAGTTCCCACAGGAAAAAATCCTGCAGTCAAATCATAGTACATGGCACACTCCACGCCTGCATCTGCTTCATAAAATGCTGCTTGCGAATCTTTGGCTAAACTCGAAAGGATGCCCTGCTTGTACGAAATATCAGAAATACTAATCGCGATCGTAAGAATAAGACTCACCACCATGACCGTGTAGAGTAATGCAAATCCTTGTTGTAGGTATGGCTGCTTCATGGACGTTTAGAGTGCGACATTAGCGACGAGAGTAGACTGAGTAATCGACCGATGCGCGCTCCCATTGAGCCACTCGACAGTAACCTCGACAAGCAGCTGATCGGGAGTTGGTAGAGAAACATGAAGTGTGCGCGCATAAGATGTCTCCACCGGCTGCGCATCCACAAGCTGATTGAAAGGATACACGCCACCTTCATAGCCATAAAAGCCTTCGTCAGGAAAGAGTACCGTCTTTGGACAGTCTCCATCGCACGCCAACATCTTTGCAGAAGAAGTATAGGGGTCAACACTGCAGCCATCTTCTGAGAAACAACCAGCATCAAAGTCGCCGGTAGGCATACCATCATCATCTACCGTAAGCGTACTAAGCCATGTCGCCCAGTCAGACCCTTGAAGAAACGCCGTGTCGCGATCGTTGCGCACATACTCCAGCGCCTCCTGTGCAAGATTATCGGCGACAATTTGATTGCGTGCATAGCGAATCGTAAAAAAGCCACTTGCTGCCAGTGTAATAAGCGAACCAACCGCCAGCGAAAGAATAAGGATCGCGATGACTGTCTCGATAAGAGTAAATCCTGATTGTGATGAAGTCTGATGAGTATTCATAAAGGTTATTCAATAGAACGCACTGACACGAGTGTCTGGACAGCAAACGGAGCAGTGTTTCCTTCTGCAGTTGCCACTCCTTGAATAAGCATCATCACACTCGGTTGTGCCCCATCATCAAATGTTCCACCTCCAGTAGTGTGATCCGCTCCTTGTACATAAAAAGAGAGTCGTTGTACGTCTATTCCAGGAGCAGTGAGGGCAATCCATGGTCCGTTGTTGATGCGTTTCTGTATTACTCCTTTCCCTCCTGTGTCCGTCCACCAACGATAGTCGACAGAACCAGAAACACCAAGCGTGCTTTGGAGTGACAGCCACTCTCCTGGATTTTGATAGGCGGACTGAAATGAACAATTATTTGACCCGCTCACCCCTCCTTCACAGGCGATATTCGTGCCTGTGCGAATCGTACGACTCATAGACTCGACGGCAAAATTGAGATTGTCGAGTGTCGCACGCATTGCCTCCACACGCCGTGCTGCAATATTGACTGAATAGAGCGCACTGACTGCCGCCATTACGACGATAGTGAAGAGACCGAGCGAAACCATCAGCTCAATGAGCGTAAACCCTGCATCGCTCTGTGTTTCGTTGTGCTGCCTCGCTGTCTTCATACTTTTTCCTTATTGTACGCTAATCTGTCCAGTATTCCACACCGTCACAACACGTTCTTGTCCGGATTGCGATTGAATGACAATGCGCAGATTGGAAATAGGAAGACAGATACCTGACGAAACCATGCAAATAGATGCATCAGGAGCAGGACGATTAAAGATAATATCCACTTCGCCGTCTATCGGCTCAACATTGAGGCCATTTTCAGTCTCAAGCCGGACCACACGATCAGGTGTTGTAATACCAAAACTCTCGACGCACTCGCTGCCATCTTCAGGATTTCCACAATCATCCCCTCTATCATACAGGCTGTTGATAATACCGCCATCAGTGACATCAGCAAAGAGAACAAATCGCGAACTTGACGGCTCTGCCATCTCATCAGGACCACTCGCAGGATCAATCGAAAACGCAATACCGTATGCTGGAAAGGCCGTCGTACTCTGGGAGAGTCCTTCAATACCACGCACGCTAGTCGCATACGTCTGCGCTTTACGAACAGAGAGGGCGATCTGCTGTGAAAGTGAACGCAGTGTCACTGTCGTGCGAAAGCTGGAATAGTTGAAAACGAGTACCGCTGAGACGACTGCCACAATACCGAGGACAACGATGAGCTCGACGAGTGTCATTCCGTCTTGCATCCGTACCGGCATCAATCGGCGAAGTCGTTGCATCATAGAATCGGCGGAAAGAGCTGTGTGATAGAAATATCGCCCAATACTACAATGAGTACTGCGAGAATAAGAAACGGTCCAAATGGCAACTGCGACTTCATGGAGTGCGTGTGGGCGATAGCGATGAGGAAGAGCCCTGCCAGCGCTCCGATCCAAAAAGCAATGATGATCGCCGCAAATCCCATCGACAATCCCAAGAGCCATCCGATACCAAGCGCGAGCTTCACATCACCGAAGCCCATTGCACGCCCCTTAGATATTGCCCAAAGAAGAAAGAACGGTAGTCCTACCCACACACCGCCGACAAGCGCGCCTGTGACAGAAAATTCTGGAAACAGCGTACCCTTGACTGCAATAGCGGCGAGCGCAAGCAACATAAAAGGGTACATCACACTGTCGGGAAGTATCTTGTGGCGTACATCGTAGATTGCCAAAACAATAAGAAGCGAGGCAATGACAACACTGAATGCAAACGAGAGCCAAGAGTATGCACTAAACCATCCTGCTACTGGAAAATGCGCATACAGCGCCACCCACACGATACCACTAATGAGCTCGACGACAGGATACTGAAAGGAAATAGGGGCCTTGCAGGTGCGGCACTTACCGCCAAGACCGAGGAATGAGACAACCGGTACGAGCTCTTTCCACCCGAGCGTCTGACCGCAGTGCATGCATGCGCTACGACCCGATGTCGCACTGCGACCAGTGTTCATTCGCAAGATAACAACATTCAAAAAGCTTCCAATAATAAGTCCCAAAATGAAAATAAGTACCGGCAAAAATACCATGCATACATTGTATCACGAATCCAAAACAAAAAACCCGCGTAATGCGGGTTTTTTGAAAAGAGAGAAACGATTTAAGAGTTCGCTGCGGCACAGTTTTGATCAGTGTTTCCAAAGTTAGCAAATGTAATCTGTTCTGCAGTACCAGCAGAATCGATACACCACGCCTTTGTAGAATCCGTCTTAAGAGGAACTGCAACAACATACCATGAACCTCCAGCCGCGCACTTACCATCGGTACCTCCTCCAGCAGAAACTGCTCCGTCGATTTGTGACTGAACATTACTGTCATTGAATACATGTGTAGCAGGAGTAGCGACAGCAGTTGCTCCACAAGCAGCTGTGTAAGCCAACGTACCATAAGTGTTTGTGAGATTATCATATACAACTTCAGCACCAGCACGCACACCATTGAGATTTGCCTTGATAGCAGCATCAGCTCCTTTTGATCGTGCTGAGTTGAGCGAAGCAAGCACCACAGAAGCGAGGATACCGATGATCGCAATCACCACGAGGAGTTCAATAAGGGTGAAACCTTTGTTAAACGTTTTTTTCATAAAATAAACAAATAAAGTCGAAATGTTTTTAATAATCGATTATTACAAATCCCTTTGTAACCTCCCCATTGTACCACCCATTGAGCAAGGGAGTTTTCCACAGGGTTGGACTATCCAATACCTCCGGCGATATTGTAAATAGGTACGAGCACCGAGACAAGCAGTAATCCCACTCCAATACCCAGCGCCACGATCATAAACGGCTCAATGAGCCCCACGAGTGTGTCCACAGCCTCATCCACCTCACGATTGTAAAACTTAGCGAGCATTTTGAGAATAGAACCCATAGAGCCTGTCTCCTCGCCCACACGAACGATCTGCGGCATGATTTTGGGCACTTCAGGATGCGTCTCGAGCGATTGTGAAAAAGAGCGCCCTGTCTTCACTGCTTCCATGGCATCGAGCATGATCGCATGAAATCGCCGATTGCCGACCACACCTGCAGTAATCTCGATAGCACGCACAATAGGAATACCTGCTGAGAGCATGGTATCCATGTTGTCTGCGATACGCGCGAGATAGAGCTTCTTGTAGAGATTACCAATGATAGGCATCGAGAGTTTCAAGTCATCGAGGAATGCCTTACCCTTGGCGCTGCGAGAGAGTCGCAAAAGGTAAATAACGGCAACTGCCACGATAATAATAAGAAAGATGCCATAATCCACAAGGAAATTACTGATTCCCATGATGATCTTGGTATAAAATGGGATATCTTGACCGCTCTCTGTGATGATAACCGAGAGCTTTGGAATGACGACAGTAAACATGAGCACCATGACAAGAATGAAGATACCAATGACAAACGCTGGATAAATGAGTGCGTTTTTGGTCTTGGAAGTGAGAGCATACTGTCGATCGAGATAGTCAGCAAGGTACGAGAACACCTGAGTGAGCTTGCCAGACTCTTCACCTGCTTTGACCATATTTACGTAAAAGTCCGAGAACACATCACCATGTTTGGAAAGCGCTCCTGCAATAGAAGTACCTGCCTGCAAATCAGAGACAATTTGCTCCATTTTGCGCTGAAGGAGCTTGTTTTCAGTATTGCTCGCCAGCAAAGAAAATGCCTTGAGTGCCGAGACCTGCGCCTCGAAGAGGGTAGACATTTGTCGTGAGAGAATAACAATGTCTTTCATTGGTACCTTTTCGAAGAGTGTTATCTCGAACCATCTACGCGCCTGTGCTTCAGGGACGATAGAAGTGACGATAAAACCGCGTCGCTGCAATCCGGTAATAGCCAGCTCTCGACTCACTGCCTCGATTGAGCCTTCGCGTTTTTCTCCTTTATCAGTAACTGCAGTGTATTTGAAATTCATATTACATCAATCGCTCCAAATTCTTTGGATTGAGCGAGTATGAAAAAGCTGTTTCGGGAGTAATCTCTCCCTGGCGGACGAGCTCGACAAGTGAGCGATTCATGTCTACCATGCCCTGTTCGAAGCCTGTCTCGATGACCATATCGATCTCATGGGTGCGTCCTTCACGGATAAGATTTGCTACTGCATTGTTGTTGATGAGGAGTTCGTAGACCGGTACTCGTCCGCCGGCAATACGCGGCACGAGCCTCTGAGAGAAAATCCCCAGAAGCGATGAAGCAAGTTGGACGCGTATCTGTTCCTGTTGTGCTGCAGGAAAGGAATCGATAATACGGTCAATAGTCTGTGATGCGTTGTTGGTGTGAAGCGTCGAGAGTACGAGGTGTCCTGTCTCCGCAGCAGTCACCGCGGTCGAAATCGTCTCGGGAGTACGCATCTCTCCGATGAGAATGACATTGACATCTTCTCGAAAAGCACTCTTGAGTGCGTGCTCAAATCCTTTGGTATCGATACCAACTTCGCGCTGATCAATAATCGATTTCCCTGATTCGTAGACATATTCAATAGGGTCTTCGATAGTGAGGACATGCGCAGGGCGCTCTTGATTGATGAGCGAGACCATACTTGCCATAGTCGAGCTTTTACCTTGTCCTACAGGACCGACAACAAGGAAAAAACCTTGTCGCTTACGGGCGAAATCTCCCAATATTGAAGGCAAGTGCAGCTCTTCGAGCGAGCGTACATGCGGGATAAGACGGAGCGCGATTCCCTGCTTGCCTTGCTGGACAAAAGCATTGCCGCGCAAACGGATAGATCCCTGATAGTTGTACGAAAAATCGAGCTCGTTATCCGCAACATATCGCTCGTAGTGCGCAGGAGAGAGAATCGCTTTTAAGATACCTTGCATATCTTCGCTCGTAAGCTCGGGATGATTAAGAAGAAAAATAAGCTCACCATTAACGCGTAGTGCAGGCGTGCGCCCTGCAGCAAGATGCAGGTCAGAACCATCCTGTTGGATGAGCGTGTCGATGAGTGACTCAAAGAGTTGTTTATATTTGTCATCCATACGAGTATGTGTACAAGTATATCACAGCGCTTCTTACAATCCGTACACTTCCTGCATTGGGACAATACCGGCGAGTGACTTGATAAGTGCATCTTCTCGAAGAGTGAGCATTCCTTTGGAACGAACAAGCTTCGCAAGTTCCGGCTCGACAGGATTTTTTAAAATCATCTCTTGTATATCGACATCAATGGCAAACATTTCAAACACCGCAACACGCCCCTTGGTACCAGAGGGCAAATCAGTGGTGGGAGTAATTTTGAACATCTTTTCCATCAGTGGCACTTTGTTCTTGTATGCCTCAGGCAGTGTGGAGAATTGTTGTGTGATAAATGCCTTTGTCGACTCATCGATCGGTACTTCTGTCCGTGCATCAGGATGAACGCGGCGTACGAGGCGCTGTGCCATCGCAAGAATGAGTGTTGGTGCGATAAGATACGGATCGACACCCATATCAATAAGACGAGGAACAATACCGACGGAGTTGTTGGTGTGAATGGTCGAAAAGACAAGATGTCCAGTGAGTGCCGCCTGAATCGCAAGTGCTGCCGTTTCTTTATCGCGAATTTCTCCCACCATGATGATATTAGGATCTTGACGCAAAATAGAACGTAGTCCAGCAGCAAACGTATAGCCGATTTCAGGCATCACTTGCGATTGTGTTACCCCAGGAATCTGATATTCGACCGGGTCTTCGAGCGAAACGACATTCTCTCCTTCGCGATCAACCGCCGAGAGCATTGAGTAAAGCGTGGTGGATTTCCCCGAGCCAGTCGGTCCTGAAATAAGAATCATCCCGTAAGGCTTCGCAAGGGCTGTTTTAAGAAGAGTAAGATGCTCCTGCGAGAGATCAAGGTCTTCGAGAGATTTAACGCCGCGCTCCGAATCGAGGATACGCATCACCACTTTCTCTCCATAATACGCAGGAAATGTCGAGACGCGAAACTCGACTTTTCTCCCTTCTATCATAGTCGCAAAAGAGCCGTCTTGCGGGCGACGCTTTTCATCGAGACGTAGTTTGGAGAGAATTTTGACGCGCGCTACTACGCCATCAAAAGCAGCGAGTGGGAGTGTGAGTGCCGTCTTGAGTATCCCATCGACACGATAACGTACTCGTACTTCAGAACCAGTGTTTTCGATATGGATATCAGAGGCACTTCCTCCTACTGCATGATCGATGATAGTCGCCATGATTTTGATAATCGGAGCATCCTCGACGATTTTTTCATCTGGCACAGCGCTTTCCTCATTTTTCTTTCCTCCTTTTTTTTCTTCTGAAAGCTCTTGGTTTGCCATCTCCAGCTCAGTGTTGAGCTCTGATACTGAGTGCGCCACTTCTGAGGTCAATGCCTTGTAATTTTCGATGCCCGCAAGAAAATCAGAAAGCGACACCAAGAAGAGCTTGAACGGGACTCCTACCTTGGATGAGATGAACTGCAGCGCATTCATACTCTCGATGTTTTCTGGTTCAGTAACACCTACCGACAAAACACTGTCAGCAAAAGAAAGCGGGAGAAATTTGTAGTGACGCGCTGCGTCTTCTTCGATATATTTGAGTGTATCGTAGGTGATATCGCCAGCTTTTATCTTGCGATACGGCATTTTATAAAAAGCCGCCTTTGCTTGAGTGAGAGAATCCTCACTGACGCCATGTGCAACAAGTGCCCTGATAGGGTCGTGATCGTATTTAGTATCAAGTTCGCCGAGCACCGCATTGTACTGCGCTTCGGTAATGATATTTTGGGAAAGGAAGAAATCGAGAAGCATTATCGCGAAGGAGCAGCTGCTGTCGTAAAGGTCATCACATTGCCGTTGATCGTGGTCGACCCTACCACTGCAACTGCTTGTACATAGTATGTCGTAGCAGGAGAAAGTCCGGTAAGCGCTGAGACGACGGTTGTGCTCGAAGAGAGCACTTGTGGTACTGTTACACTACCAAACTGATTGGTTATTCCGTACTGGAAGAGTGCGGTGACTGGTACTGTCGTCGCAAAAGATATCTGCGCCGAGAGTTCTGCTGCGGTACTTGTCACCTTTCCTGGCTGAAGAGTCTGCACTGTCGGTGAAGCAAGCGAGATATCGACATCATTTCCCACTGGTGCAAAGGGGTTTGAACGTCCTACAACATCGGTACCGATGTTAATCGGATGATCGCGCAACGCAAGAAAGGCTGGATTTGAAAAGAGAGAGTCGTCAATAGAAATACTCCGCGCGTTTGATAAAAGCGTTGCAAAATCGTTCCCTGTTGTACTGCTGACTCCCCCATTTGACGCTGCGCTTTGAGATTGCACAGTAGAGGAGAGTCCTCCGCTGGTTGTAGGAGTGGGAGCTGACCTATCACCAAGAAACGCCATCGCCGCAACAATCGCAACAAGTATTATAAGTGCTATGAGAATGGTTTTGATTTTCTTATTCATATTACTATTGCCGCAACCAATAGGTCTTGATAGTAACAGTATAGACCATATTTCCTGTTAGTGCCGTCGCTTCACGCATTGGACGGAATTCGATGCGTGTCACATCTACAAGACGTAGATTTTCTTCGAGATCAGAAATAAAAGAAAGGAAATTTTTATACTGGCCAGTTGTCTGGAATGAAATAACAAATTCGCTATACGGCTTGCTGCTTGCCTCTCGCGATTGCACTGCTGACGATGAGGAAGCGTCCTGATCAACTTGATACTCCACATTTCTAACTGTCGACAGACCGTTGCGAGCTGCTAGCGAGTCGATCTGGATAATGAGACGAATATTATCAACACTATCAGGCAGAAGTGCCTTGAGTGAGTCGAGGTTACTCTTTGAGATGGCGTTGTAACGAGTAATAAGTTCTTCTCGGCTTGTACGCAACTTCTCGACAGTATCGAGATTTTCTGAATACGCGGCAATCTGTTCACGAGTTTCGCGTGTCGCATCGTAACGCGGTTTTACATAGAAAAAGAGCGTGCCAAGAGAAAGTGCGATAAGAATGATGAGGAAAAGGTATCTCATAGTGTTGTTGATGAAGTAGGCGCTCCTGTTGTAGGAGGAGGTGTCGACGGCATACCTGAAGGAATGGATTGCGACTGTGACTTCGCTTTAGCGTCAATAAAGGTCTGGAAAGAAAGATCAGCAGGAGCAACATCAAACGTCAGACGGAATTTTACTACTGATGTCTTGTCGTCGATGGTGAGATCAGAAAACACAGGATTTTTTATGAGAGTATTTTGTGCATAGGCATCACTTTGCAATGCAATAGAAGAATAATTCTTCGCCTCTCCGGTCAGTGTTACTTGTACAAGTTGTTCCTTGGTTGCAGGATCAATCGTGAACTGATATTGAAAGCTCTTGTATTGAATAGAACGCAATGTTGTCGCCTCCAGTGCTGAAAAAATCGGAGAAATAACGATGTGTGTCTGAAGAAGTTCTTTGACACCACCAATGCGAGCATTGAGTCGTTTCATATCAGTCAGGAAATCAGCACCGATCGTACTGCGTGCATCACCAATAGACTGTTCCATGCGTTCCTTTTGGGAAACAAGTGATTTTTCAAAAAGAACAACGCCAATGAGCGACAGCACGGTCGCTACCGTAACAATGACTGTAAGGAGCGAGAGAAGACCAGTAGCATGACTGCCTGACGACGAAGTCGAAACGATGCTGTTCGTTACTGGACGCTTTGGGATAAACGATGTGGGAATCTGCGGATCCATAGAACTGGACAATATTATACCTTCCTTCAGTGATGCGACGCAAGGAATACTGCACAAATATACTTGTGGAAAACAAAAAAATCCCCGCTTGTGCGGGGAAATACTTTAGTAGGCATCCTTTACTCTACATCAACCGGTGGCATACCAGTGAGTTGCGTGATATGCATCGAAAGTTTGATGGGTTCATTTCTTTCGCGACGTGGCAGCTGCTGACGGAAATCATACTGCTCCTTCGCAAGCCGTGAAAAATACAAAGGAAGCTCGTTCCAGGTAAAGCGTGTCGGGAGTCGTTGTGAGGAAAGATCATTTGGGTGCCAAAGCCAAAACTCCTTTTTTCCTTTTACATAGATAAGTTTTGCCGTCTTGTGGTAAGAAGAAATCTTCACTGGATTAAAAAGGTTGCGAGTTCCTTTCACTGGCACCTTCACAGTGATTTCTATCGGAAGCGTATGATAGTTTCCAATTCGTGCAGGGAGGTTGAGGTAGCTGTTGATCTGCCGCACTAAGGTTGTACGACGGGATCCCACGGGGGTGTTCGTAAGTGTCTGAGTCATAATAAAAGAACTGTTTTTGTTTGGTTCAAAGAGTATTCTACATAAAAAATCTATTTTGTCAAAGGATTGCTTTTCGTACGATTCGGTACGCAAGCGCTCCACTACCAATTTTTTTTCCTAAAGCATGCGCGATACTACGTATATAGACACCGGCGGGAACTGTCGCCTCACAGGAGAGAAGTACCGCTGTCTCGGTACCAAAGCGCTCTGCCAGCTCCTGCCACGCCTTCTGTATCTCTTTTTGTCGAAAATCTCCCTCTACCCTTCCCACATCTCGCACGATATCAGTCACAAGCTCGTCGAACGAACGCTCAAAACGGTTGATGAATACAATACTGCCTGCCGCAGCTCTTTGAAGCGGAATATCGGGAAGTGGTGCGCCGCTGCGGGCATGAGCAAAAAGCGGTGTACTCTCTACAGGTTTGGAAGAGTACGGTGGGTAAGGAAGTCGCTCTCTACCAATCGCACGGAGCGCCTCCCCCACTTCCTCATCAGAAGGCACTACCGAGAGCGGCAGCTTGGCAATCGTCGGAAGCCCTAATACATCATAGGTGTCAGTTGCAATTCCAAGAAGGATCTCGAAGTAATAGGTTTTTGAACGGGTGAGGCGTTCCTCTTTGGAAAAACGTGCCTCGCCCGCCAGCACCAGCACTTGCCCTTCTGCCATTGGATCGAGTCGTCCGGCATAGGTCATTGGTACTTCTTCTACAATTCCCTCTTCCATTCGTACTCGCTGCAGAAGCACTGCGAGTGTCTCTCCGCGCTCCTTCCAAACAAGGATCTCTCGACTTTCCCCGCTCTTGCTGGTATAATGGTCGGACATCACTTACTCACTATAATCTTTTGAAGGAACGAATCAACAAGCAAATACGAGCGCAGGAGCTACGCGTCATCGACGCCGAGGGAGAGAGCCGCGGCATTTTGCCGCTTGCAGAGGCGCTCGCCTTGGCAGAAAAAGAGGGTGTAGACCTTATTGAGATAGCCCCGCAAGCACAGCCGCCTATTGCCAAGCTCATGGAGTGGGGTAAATACCAGTACGAACAGAAAAAGAAGCTCCAAAAAGCAAAGGCGGGCGCCAAAACCTCAGAAACCAAGAACATTCAGATCAAAATCGGCACTGGCGACCACGATCTGGAGCTCAAGGCAAAGACCGCCAGCAACTGGCTCAAGGAAGGACACCGCGTTAAGGTAGAGCTTTTCCTCCGCGGCCGCTCCAAGAGTATGGGGGAAGACTTCCTTAAGGAACGACTTGACCGAGTCTTGCATTTTGTGACAGAACACTATAAGATAGCTGAACCGCACAAGAAGTCTCCCAAAGGGCTGACTATCGTTATCGAAAGGGATAAAAGCGGCAAATCGGCACCCGACCATGGCAACCACAAAGACCAACAAATCATTCACAAAGCGCCTGAAGCTAACCAAGAGCGGTAAGCTGATTGGCCGCAAGCCTGGATTCAACCACTTCAACGCCAAACAGTCGCGTACGACGCAGCTCGCTGGCAAGAAAGGGGTGGAATTTACTATGTCTGCCAAGGACAAGGCACGCTTTATTCCTCACGCTTAACCCCCAATAACCTACTACCATGACCCGCGTAAAAGGAGGACAACATGCACTCAAGCGCCGCAAGAAGGTGCTATCGATGACCAAAGGCTACCGCTTCGGCCGCTCTACCAAGGAGCGTCAGGCAAAAGAGGCGATTTTCCATGCAGGTACCTACGCCTTTGCCCACCGCCGCGACAAGAAGAACGACCAGCGCAAGCTCTGGGAGGTCCGTATCAACGGCGCAGTACGTGCAGAGGGACTCTCCTACTCCAAGTTTATCGGCGCCCTCAAGAAGGCAAACATCGCCCTCGACCGCAAGATTCTCTCCGACCTCGCCATAGACGCTCCCGCTACCTTCAAAGCAGTCGTCGAAAAAGTGAAATAACCAAATCCCCCGCAATGTGCGGAGGATTTTATGTTGACAGTTGTTTTACAAGTTTATACTCCCACCATTTCCCCAGCATTCCTTTGTATAAAGCAATCGTAGCGGCGGTCGGGTGTGTTGTTATACGTTTGAGCATTCTGCGTTTTGTTGCATTGCGCAGCACATGTCCGCACAAACAGAAGTACGAGTGTAGTATACAAAACAAAAACACACTTTGCTGCCAAGTACCTAAGAGTACAAGAGACAAAGTGTGTAAGAAAGTAAAAAGAACAAAAGCTTAATTGCTGAGGAACCCAACCCGATGACCATTGACGACATACCACGTACGATCGGGATCAACCCTATTCACGTTGAGGTAAAGCCGGCCGTCGTCACAACGGTAGCCGACGAGCATGAGCGGAACACCGTTGCTATTTACATCAGTGAGGTAGATGATGGATATTTTTTTTGTTTCATCAAAATAGCCACTCGTTAGTTCTGCTGTCATGCGCTCGATAGCCTGAGAGAGTGGGAGCTTCAATGCTGTTTTGAGCATTTTTCTCTCCGTTGTGTTTTTCTTCAGCATGGTAATGCTTCCCTTTGGTGCGTCACCTTCGGTGACTGTCTGGTCGACTGGCCATGTGAAGATATCACTGTCGACACCGTATTCGTTGTCGTAGTACAAAGGAAAGCTTTTTTCCTTTGCTACTGAAACGAAAGCGTTGGTGAGGGAGTGGAGGGTTCTGAACCCAAATTGACGATCAAGCTCTTCCT